>NZ_PDYL01000020.1:0-65386 GCF_002743035.1 Sporosarcina sp. P12(2017) | reverse complement strand
GCATGTATTAGGCATGCCGCCAGCGTTCGTCCTGAGCCAGGATCAAACTCTCCATAAGAGAAATTCGATTAGCTCGAGTTTCATTTGCTGGCATCAATTAAGATACTCATTTTGTTTATGTCATCGTTAGATGCATAAACTGTATTTCGTTAACGTTTTGCTGTTCAGTTTTCAAGGTTCATTCGGTTGGTCTCTCGTAAGAGGCAACTTTCTTATAATAACATCTCGCCGTTTTGTTGTCAACACTTTTTATGAAAAACTTTTTCGTCATGTTTTTCGCTAAGTCGCTAACTTCAAAAGCAACTTCATAAATATACCACCCGTTTTTAAATAACGCAAGTGTTTTCTTTAATTCTTTTTGATTTTCTTTTACATTCTATTAAAACACTGCATGTAGGCAATAAAAAACAGCTCCAATATTGCTATTGGAGCTGTCATATCAGTCTTTAGGACGCATTTGAGGAAACAACAGCACGTCGCGGATCGATTGTGAGTTCGTCAACAACATAACGAGACGGTCGATTCCGATGCCAAGTCCACCTGTTGGCGGTAGTCCATATTCTAATGCTGTAATGAAATCCTCATCCATTTCATGCGCTTCATCGTTTCCTTGCTCCTTCTCTACCAGCTGCGATTCGAACCGTTCGCGCTGATCGATCGGATCATTTAACTCTGTGAAGGCATTCGCGTGTTCACGACGTACGATAAATAGCTCGAAACGATCTGTGTATCGCGGATCTTCCGGATTCTTCTTTGCAAGTGGAGACACTTCTACTGGATGTCCATAGATGAATGTCGGCTGGACAAGTTCTTCTTCTACTTTTTGCTCGAAGAATTCATTCAGAACATGACCTACTTCCATAGAAGGAGTTACTTGTACGTTATGTTCTTTAGCTAGTTCATGCGCTTGTTCTTTCGTGAGTTGCTGCCAGAAGTCTACGCCTGTAAACTCCTTGACTGCGTCTGCCATGTGCAGTCGCTTCCAGCGCGGCGCTAAATCAATTTGATCATTACCATACTGAATAGTAGTAGTTCCAAGTACTTCTTGTGCGATATGCGCTACTAGGTTTTCTGTTAGTTCCATGATGTCATTGTAATCCGCGTATGCCTCATATAACTCAATCATTGTGAATTCAGGGTTGTGACGAGTGGACATTCCTTCATTACGGAATACCCGTCCGATTTCATATACTTTCTCAAGGCCTCCAACGATCAGGCGCTTTAGATGTAGTTCGATAGCGATTCGCATATACAATGTCATATCAAGCGTATTGTGATGTGTAACGAATGGGCGGGCTGCTGCTCCTCCTGCTATTGAGTGAAGCATAGGCGTTTCTACTTCAAGGAAGCCTTGTCCATCCAAGTAATGACGCATGGATTGAATGATTCGACTACGCATAATGAAAGTTTCTTTGCTACCTTCTGTTGATATTAAATCTAGATAGCGCTGACGATAGCGTTGTTCTACGTCTTGTAGACCATGGAATTTCTCAGGCAATGGACGCAGTGCTTTCGTTAAGAATGTAAACTTTGTTGCTTTAATAGAAAGTTCTCCTACTTTTGTTTTGAAAATAATACCTTGAACGCCGACTATGTCTCCGAGGTCTGCAGAGGTAAATAGCTTATATGCTTCTTCACCGATAGCGTCTTGACGCACGTAAATCTGGATTTGACCTCCAAGATCTTGGATGTGAGCAAATCCTGCTTTACCTTTCCCACGCTTTGTCATAATACGACCAGCAATGGTTACTTCATGCTCGTTTTCTTCCAACTCTTCTTTTGTTTGCTCCTCATAATTAGAGCGTATCTCACTTGTCAGGTGTGTTCGTTCAAAACGCTGACCGAACGGATCCAAACCATCTTCACGTATATCATTCATCTTCTGGCGTCTCACCAAAAGCTGATCATTCATTTCATCCATATTGGACATTTCCTTTCACTCCTTCATACTTTGACCGTCCTTCTTCCCAGGATCAGTCGTCTGCAACTATTGTACACAAATTCGAGGCCTAACAAAAGGACAAACAGTTATCTCATTCTATTGTATAGAAAAAACCGCCCTATTATAGAGCAGTTTGATCATTCGACGTTCAACCTTTTCTTAAAAACTCTTCGACTTGTTCAACCTTTTTCCAAAAATTCACTCCGTCTTCCTTTATCGCTAGCTCTTCACGATAAAGTGTTCCTGTTGTAGGATTCTTTACATCCTCATTAATCTCAACTAGCGGTACAAGCACGAATGCACGCTCTTGCATACGGAGATGCGGAATGATCAGATTCTCCAATTGAATGTGTTCCTCGTTATATAGCAAAATATCCAAGTCTACCGTACGTGGGCCCCAACGTATTTTGCGCATTCTGCCAAGCTTATTTTCAATAGATTGGCACGCACTCAATAATTCCGTTGCTTCTAATGTAGTCTCAAGCCTGACTACAATATTTAAAAACTTCGCCTGTTCCGTTAATCCGACAGGCTCGGTCTCATATACGGAAGAAACTTGTAACACGTTAATAGAAGAGTGTTCATTTAACAATTGTACTGCTTGCTGTAAATGTTCGAGGCGATCACCTATATTCGATCCCAATGACAAGTAGGCGTTATTCAAGAGAAACGCCCCCTCGTGATTTCCACGGAAACGGATGAGTAATGTCCACGAATCGGTGGATCTGGCTTTATAAGCAAGACCCGCACACCATTTACTTTTTCCGCAAAGTCCGTCATGATCGTTCCCGCAACTGTTTCAGCCACCGTCTCGATCAAATGAACCGCTTCGCCTTCTACGATATTCTTACACATCTCATACACTTCTGCATAATTCATTGTTTTCGATAAGTCGTCCGTCTGTCCGGCTTCCGCAAGATCCGTCGCCAATGATACCGTCAGCCGAAAACGCTGTCCGAGTTTATTCTCTTCAGGCAATGCGCCGTGGTAACCGTAAAACTCCATATCATTCAAATGAATATAATCCATGAAATCCCTCCATTTTATCGCTTACCCAGTGTATGCTGCTTTCTTCGTCAATACATCCATCATCTTGACCATACGTGAGATTTCCTTTACATCATGAACACGCATAATATGTCCGCCGTGCTCAATACCGTAGCAAACCGTCGCACCCGTACCCTCTATACGCTCTTCTACAGGTAGATCGAGTACTTTACCGATCATGCCTTTACGTGATGTACCGAGCAAAACTGGATATCCAAGATTCGCAATCGAAGACAACCCTTGCATCGCTAATATATTCTGCTCGAGATCTTTCGCGAAGCCGATGCCTGGATCCAACCAGATCATCTCTTCACTAACCCCCGCCCGCTTTGCAATATCGATACTCTGCTGCAAGTCTTCTATAACAGCCTCCATGAACGGTAGCTGGTAATCACGATTTTCACGATTGTGCATCAAAATAATAGGTACGCCATAGCGCGCCGCCACTTCCGCGATCGCTGGTTCCCGCTTCGCACCCCATACATCATTAATTATACTTGCACCGGCCATAATCGCCGCTTCCGCCACGGCTGCCTTTGACGTGTCAATTGAAATTACGCAGCCGAGTTCTTTCGCAAGCAACTCGATTATTGGTACAACACGCGCAATTTCTTCTTCGACTGGTACAGGCGTGTACCCCGGACGAGTAGACTCTCCGCCAATATCGATGATTTTCGCACCATCGGCAAGCATTTTCCGTGCATGTTCAAGTGCCGGGTTTTGCTGGCCATATTTCCCGCCATCCGAAAACGAATCCGGTGTGACATTCAATATCCCCATAATCACCGTTTCTTCCGCAAAATTAATCGTCGTTTCACCCAGTCTATAAGATGCACGCGCTTTTGATAATTTCATTACTAGTCACTCACTTTCATTCGGTTGACAGCTTGTTGGTAACCGGCATGCAATCGTTGATAGACCGATCCTTCCTTGCCGGAAAACAGTACTTCTCCTACTTGGCGAATCGGAACTAGTTCCTGAATCGCGTTGGTAATGAATACTTCATCCGCCGATTCAAGCTCATCCTGCATATACAAACCTTCATGGATAGGCAATCCGATTCCCCCGGCCATTTCGATGACAAACGCCCGCGTCGTACCAGGTAAAATTCCCGTCTCCAATGAAGGTGTATACAACTGACCTTGTTTCACCCAAAACACATTCGATGTAATGCCCTCTGCCACATAGCCGTCCGAAGTAACAAATAGGCCTTCTGTTTCTTTCAATGAAGTTAATTCTAGGCGTCCTTTGATATTATTCGCATACTGATGTGACTTATGACGAATGACACTTTCCGGTTCATTACGTGTTGTTGCGAGCCAAACGCCATCTTTTTCCGTATGTACGGGTGGAAGATGAAGTGATTTTTGGAAGATCAGTACATTCGGTTGTTCATATTGTGTAGGTGCTAGCCCGATATTATGCACACCCGCCGATACATTTAATCGGTAATAACCATCCTCATAGCCATTCTCTTTATACAAAGAATGAATAGCCGACAGAATTTCTTCATCACTATACCGCATTTCAATACGGTAATCAGCCAATGCCGACCGTAAGCGAATCATATGAGATTCGTAAAGGAATACTTGACCTTCATATGTACGGAACGTTTCGAAAAATCCTAGCCCGTAAAGAAACCCATGATCAAAAGGGGATATCTGTAATTCTTCCGCGACTACTTGCTTACCGTTAATCCAGCAAATCAATGCAGTTGCCCACTTTCTCTACGAGTCGCCAACTCCGCCATTTCTTTCGCTTGCCACAATGCTTTTGCTTTATTTAGAGATTCTTGATATTCAGCAGCAGGATTCGAATCAGGTACTAAACCCGCACCCGCTTGGATATGCACAATACCATTTTGAATGAACGCTGTACGAATAGTTATATTCAGCTCTAGGTCTCCATTGAAACCAATCCAACCCATTGACCCTGTGTAGAGCCCTCTACGCGTCGGTTCCAGTTCTTCAATGATTTCCATCGTACGCAATTTAGGATCTCCCGTAATTGAGCCACCAGGGAATACACCTTGCATAATAGGTGCCAGATCTTCAGAAGACGCAGTACCACGAACATTCGATACCAAATGCATGACGTGCGAATACTTTTCGACGACCATGAATTCATCCACTTCTACTGTGCCTTCCTGACAGATCCCTTGAAAGTCTGCACATTCGAGGTCGACAAGCATCTTGTGCTCACCTATTTCTTTGGCATTCGATACCAACTCTTCCTGTAAAGCTAGATCTTCCACTTCCGTCATCCCACGCTTTCTCGTGCCACCGATCGGACGTGTACTCAATTCAGTTCCGCGCTTTTTCAACAACAGCTCTGGAGAACCAGAGACCGCTTCAAAATCTGGCGCTGCCATATAGGCCATGTAAGGTGATGGATTGAACGAACGCAATGCTTCATACATCAACAAAGAAGGAGCTCCAAGTGGTTTTGACTGACGCACGGACAAATTCACTTGCACAACGTCCCCATCATCAATGAATTGCTGTACATCGCGCACCATCTGCTCGAACTGCTCTCCTGTTACAGAAACTTGTAGATCTTCTTCAGTAACGTCCACATCTACTGCTTGTCCAGTAGTAAATTGACGATGCTGCAGACCTTTTTGTAATGCTTCCGCCCATTCATTCACCATATTTTCCAGTGCGTGCTGCTTCTCAGGCAATGTCATAAAATAGACGTTGTTATTCTCTATATCCAACACAGCCCATTGATCAAAGAGATAAAAGAATACGTCAGGTGTCGCCAAATCATCCTTTGCAAGTACCGGTAATGTCTCATAGCGTCTGACATAATCGTAACTGACCATCCCAATTGGCCCACCTTGATAGGCAGGCAAGCCTCTCTGATGCTCCAGATTATATTGCCCCATAAAATTATTCAGCAAGACTAGTGGATCTTCTCCCGTCAGCCATTCTTCTTTGCCATCACGCCACTCTAAACGTAGGCCTGTTTTGGTTGCGTTGAACGTCACGAGTGGATCAAGTCCCGCCACACACATCTTCCCGCCACGACCACTCTCCAATAAAACATGTCGTTCTATCTCTGTCGCAAGTTGACGATAGGCATAAAAGAATTCGTCTTTTGTCATTGAAGCCGTCTGATAGGCTACTGTATTCATGCTAGTTCCCCCTGCGTCTCTAGTATTCACTCTGCGTTACTTTCCTCTATTAACTGTTTAATCATTGTATCATCCAACGGCAGCATCATTTTATCCGTAATCACACCATCTTTATTGATGATATACGAAGTCGGATAAACTTTTATCTGATACATTTTCATGACTTCGCTATCCTTATCCAATAAAATCGGAAATGTCAAATTATATTCATCGACAAATTCTTTCGCACTCTCTACCTTGTTCTTCTCTGTTTTCGTCATATTGACTGCGAGTATCTCCATATCGCCAGACTCGTTACTGTCTGTATAGTAGTTTTCCATATGCGGCATTTCTGAACGGCATGGCGGACACCATGATGCCCAGAAGTTCAACATGACCGTCTTGCCACGATAATCAGATAACTTGACCGTATCACCTGACAATGTAGTCAATTCGAAATCCGGAGCTAAGTCCCCCTTCGCAAGCCCAGGCTTATCAGTGTCCGTAGTAGTTTGCCAATCCTCCGGCAAACGATCTACCACATCTTTCGGCAAACTTTCCATATTCAAATCCTCATAACCCGGAAGACCGCCCGTTTCCTCTTTAATTTCCTTATTCAACAAGAAAATAATAGTACCCATGACAATCACAATTAAAACCGAAACTATTATGCTCCACTTTTTATTCACAGTGAGCCTCCTCTGTTCTATGTATAACTAGGTTGGTTCATCTTAATTATACAGAATTTTACCCGCTGATAACAACTTGAAGATTACGCCATTTAGTTACTGGATATAAAAAGAAACTGACGCTAGAAGCTACTTACTACTTCTAGCGACAGTTTCATATGTGCAAAGGATACAATTACGTCTTCGGAACCACTGCAACGTTAGCAGAAAGCTCCCGCGATACTTAATCTTTTACTCTTCCTCAAACTGATAAAGAGGTGTGCTTAAGTAACGCTCTCCGTTAGATGGGATAATCGCTACAACTGTCTTGCCTTTACCTAGCTTCTTTGCCACTTGCAACGCAGCCGCAATCGCCGCACCTGAAGATACGCCTCCAAGGATCCCCTCTTCACGAGCCGCACGACGCGCAAACGTATACGCATCATCATTAGAGACTTTGATAATTTCATCATAGATAGCCGTGTCTAAAACTTCCGGCACGAATCCCGCACCGATCCCTTGAATTTTATGTGGTCCCGGCTTACCACCAGATAATATAGCTGAATCTTCCGGCTCTACCGCTACGATACGAACTCCAGGGAAATGTTCTTTCAACACTTCACCCGCTCCTGTAATCGTACCACCCGTACCAATTCCAGAGATAAATGCATCTACTTGATCTAGAGCATTGACGATTTCCGGCCCTGTTGTTAAACGATGAACTTCGGGATTCGCTTCATTATTGAACTGTTGCGGCAAGAACCAACCGTTTTCTTCTGCTAGTTGCTCAGCTTTCGAGATTGCGCCTTTCATCCCTTCAGCACCTGGAGTTAGTACTAAATCTGCTCCGTATGCGCGGAGTAAGTTGCGTCGCTCTAAGCTCATCGTGTCAGGCATAACAAGTACAGATTTATACCCTTTCGCCGCCGCGATCATCGCAAGTCCAATTCCTGTGTTCCCGCTTGTCGGTTCAATGATTGTGCTACCTTCTTTTAATTTACCGTTTTTTTCCGCTGTCTCGATCATAGCAAGCGCAATACGGTCCTTGACGCTTGAGCCAGGATTGAAAAATTCTAGTTTCAAATACACATCTGCATCATCTGCACCTGTTAAACGATTTAATTTTACTAACGGTGTGTTACCTACTAAATCAATAACTGAATTTCCCACTCTACTCATTTGTCATCCGCTCCTAATACCCAGTATTTTAATATGTTTTATTGACTTAATGTTACTACCTTCTATTTCACTTGTCAATAATATCATTCAGAAGATTACGGTTTATCACTTTCCCGCAAAAACAGGTTGAACGGGAAGTCCTTTGTCGATGTATATACAAGTCTGTATTCATTTATGCTTACAATACTTGTGCGGATATTGGCAGCGCTTTCTATAGTAAATTTATAAATTTGCATAGATTATTAAATAACCCGCTACCGCAAAAGGCGAATGGCAACGGGTGGATACATCAGATTCTACTCATAGTAATTCTTGTAGTTCTTGCTCAGTGAATTGATACTTTTCTAAACAGAAGTGGCATTGGGCTTCTGCACCATGGTCCTCATCGATCATTGCTTGGATTTCTACAGCTCCAAGCCCTTTAATCGCTTCGCTAAAACGTTCTTTGGAACACTCACAGTCAAATTTTACATCTACTTTAGAGAGGAACTCTACGTTTTCCTGACCTAGTACTTCTGTTAGGATTCCTTCAGGTGTCAGTCCATTGTCAATCATAGTGGAAATTGCCGTCATGTTTGCGATTCTTCCTTCCAGCAATTCAATTGTCTCTTCCGTAGCTCCTGGCATGACTTGCAGAATAAATCCGCCTGACGCTTTAACTGTGTTATCCGGATCAACGAGTACACCTAAAGCAACAGCCGATGGCACTTGTTCAGATACTACCATATAGTGGGTGAAGTCTTCAGCAATTTCCCCGGAAATAATCGGTACTTGCCCTGTAAAGTAATCTTTCAACCCAAGATCCTTTACGATAGACAGCATACCTTCCGTACCCACTGCTCCACGAACGTCTAATTTCCCTTGCTCATTCAATGGCAAGTGCGTTTGTGGGTACGTTGCATAACCACGAACTTCTCCTTTTGCATTAGCATCCACAACAATCGGACCTAGTGGACCATCGCCTTGGATTTTCACCGTAATGCTGTCATCGCCTTTTAACATGGCACCCATCATGACCGCTGCTGAAATTGTACGCCCAAGAGCAGCAGTCGCTGTCGGCCACATTTGGTGACGACGTTGCACTTCTCCTACCGTTTCTGTTGAACGTACTGCATATGCACGAATTTGCCCCTCAAAGGCTAATGCTTTTACTAAATAATCTGTTGTCATTTTATTCTCTCCTTACAAATTTCTTTCATAAATCAGATGTAATCCTTTAAGCGTCAGGAAGTCATCCACAATATCAATCACTTTGGTTTCAGATGCAATTAAATCCGCCATCCCACCTGTTGCGATCACAGTAGGTTGTACTTCGCAATCTTCTTTTATACGGTTGACGATTCCTTCTACTTGGCCAACGTATCCAAATATTATACCCGACTGCATGGCAGCAACCGTATTTTTACCTACTACGTGCTCCGGCCGAGCGAGTTGAACGCGCGGTAATTTAGAGGCACGATCAAACAATGCTTCCATAGATATCTTAATACCAGGCGCAATAGATCCGCCCATGTATTCGCCATGTTCATTAACATAGCAATACGTAGTCGCCGTTCCAAAATCTACGATAATGAGCGGGCTACCATATTCCCTAATGGCTGCCACCGCATTAACAATTCGGTCCGCACCAACTTCGCGGGGATTTTCATATTTAATATTTAATCCTGTTTTCACACCCGGTCCAACGACCATCGGCTTTTGATTAAAGTACTTTTTACACATTTGCTCTAACGGGAACATGACAGGCGGCACTACAGAAGAAATAATAATGCCTGTGATGTCAGTAAATGAAAGCCCCACATGCTGGAACATCGCCTTTACTTGCATAGCGTATTCGTCTTCTGTTTTATGTCGATAGGTTTCCATCCGCCAGTGGTGCATCAATTGATCCCCTTCATATACACCTAACACAATATTCGTATTGCCTGTATCTAATACTAATAACATAGTCGCTGTCCCCTCTTACTTTGACTTTTTCCCGTACATCATATCATAATTTCACATGCAGATACTGTGAATGTGTACCGAACGCACTTCCCCTTCATAAGAAAACAGCCGACTGTATACAGTCGGCTGTTGGGTTCGCTTAGTCTCTGCGTTCTTCGTCAATAGATGGCAGCGTCTTATCTACCGCTCCACCTTCACTTGGCAAGTCACCGATTGACGGGTCAGATGGTGCACCCGTGCTATCCGGAGTTGTAGTTTCCACAGGGGATTCTTCTACAACTTTCTTGTCAACATTACTACCATCGTTGTTTTCGTATGGACGGTCAGGCAATGTACCGTGATCTTTCAAGTGATTGATTTGTTCCGCATCCAACGTTTCGACTTCCAATAAAGTCGTAGCGATCAGATTAAGCAAATCTCGGTTTTCAGTCAAAATTTGTCTTGTGCGTTCGTATTGTTCTTTAATTATTGTTTGCATTTCAGAGTCAATCTCGTATGCGATCGCTTCAGAATAGTTTTGCTCAGAGTTGAAGTCACGTCCAAGGAATACTTGACCGCCTTGCGTCTGACCAAACTGCATCGGACCGATTTTATCGCTCATTCCGTATTCTGTAACCATTGAACGGGCAATACCCGTAGCACGTTGGAAGTCATTATGTGCACCGGTTGATACTTCGCCTAGGACGATTTCTTCTGATACACGCCCACCTAGAAGACCTGCAATTTTGTCGAGGAGTTCAGGTTTTGTCATAAAGTAGCGATCTTCTTTCGGAAGCATAACTGCGTATCCGCCAGCCTGCCCACGAGGTACAATAGTTACTTTATGGACGATTTCTGCGTCATCAAGCATTAAGCCCACGACTACGTGACCCGCTTCGTGGAACGCGACGATGTTTCGTTCCTTTTTCGAAATGACGCGATTTGTTTTCGCAGGGCCTGCAATAACACGATCCGTTGCTTCATCAATATCGGACATATCGATTTTCTGTTTATTTCTTCTCGCTGCTACAAGAGCCGCTTCGTTCAATAAGTTCTCAAGGTCTGCACCAGAGAATCCTGGAGTACGTTGAGCAAGAGCTTTCATATCAACTGTTTCATCAAGCGGTTTGTTACGCGCGTGAACTTTCAACACAGCTTCTCTTCCTTTAACATCTGGACGACCAACCGTAATTTGACGGTCAAAGCGTCCCGGACGAAGAAGTGCCGGGTCTAAAATATCCGGACGGTTTGTAGCAGCAACGATAATAATACCTTCGTTTCCTTCAAAGCCATCCATTTCTACTAGCAACTGGTTCAACGTTTGCTCACGCTCGTCGTGACCGCCGCCTAAGCCGGCTCCGCGTTGACGTCCAACCGCGTCAATTTCATCGATAAAGATAATACATGGTGAGTTTTTCTTGGCATTCTCGAACAAGTCACGCACTCGGGAAGCACCCACACCTACGAACATCTCTACGAAATCAGAACCTGAAATCGAGAAGAATGGTACACCTGATTCACCTGCAACTGCACGTGCAAGCAATGTTTTACCTGTACCTGGAGGTCCTACTAGCAAAATCCCTTTTGGAATTCGTGCACCTAACTCCACAAACTTACTGGCATCTTTCAAGAAGTCCACGACTTCTTCGAGCTCAGCTTTTTCCTCATCTGCACCTGCAACATCATTGAAACGTACTTTCTTTCGATCGTCTGATTGCAGTTTCGCTTTACTTTTCCCGAAGTTCATCACCTTGCCGCCACCGCCGCCTTGTGATTGGTTCAGCAAGAAGAAGAAAAGGATAATAATAATTATGAATGGTACGAGTCCTGTAAAGAACGATACCCACGCGCTTGTTTCTTTTGGCGGTAGGATGTCAATCTCGGTACTTGTCGTTTTGACAATCTCACCAATACTGTCCATATCATTTTCCGGAATATTCGTTACGAAAGTTTCACCTTTTTCGTAGCCGGCCATTTCCCCTTTTACTTCATACACAAGCTGCAATGGCTGAAAAGTTGCATTTTCAACTTTCCCCTGTTCCAGCGCTGTGACGAATTCATCATACCGAATTGGTTTCATCTTCGGATTTGGATTGTTAAGCGAACTGAAAATCCCCATTATTGCTAGGAAGATTAATCCATATAAAAGAAAGTATCGAAGTATTCGATTCATCCCAAGCCTCCTCATCTCATTCAACAAAAACTAAACAGAAAACTATTGTAAATTTTAGCATAGATTGACACTACTTAACAAAAGAAATGCCTTAAGAAAAACAGCCTTCAATCCGGTTCATTACACTCCTGTTAGAAAGAGTAGATTTCCTTTTTCAATACGCCGATATACGGTAAGTTGCGGTATTTCTCCGCATAATCCAACCCATAACCCACTACGAATGCGTCTGGTACATCAAAACCTACGTAATCTGCTTTTAAATCTACTTTACGTCCTGTCGGCTTATCCAACAACGTAACAATCTTGATAGAATTTGCTTTTCTGTATTTAAACAGTTCCACTAAGTAATTCAATGTTTTCCCACTGTCGATAATATCTTCAATAATCAACACATCGCGGCCTTCTATGCTTGTGTTCAAATCTTTGATGATTTTTACTTCACCTGATGAAACTGTCGCATTTCCATAGCTAGAAACATCCATGAAATCTAATTCGATATACGTATCAATGCGTTTGATCAGGTCACTCATGAATGGTAACGCACCTTTAAGTACACCGACTGCTAATGGGAATTTTTCACGGTACTCTTCAGTTAATGTTGCTCCCAGTTCTCGGACTTTCTCTTCTAGTTGCTCTTCTGAAATTAAAACATGCTCGATATCTTGCGCGATCATCGGCCCGTCCCCCTCTATTTTATCTTGTCTCGCCTTCTCGCGTAATCCATATGTATGAATCGCCTTCTAGTTGGCGGTGTGAAAACATCTCACTGTACCGTACACCGGGTACTGCACACACAGTACCGCTTGCCGTCGTAATGACAGGCTGCTGTTGCCTTTGCCTAATTCCTATCTTTTCATCAATCAATATCCGCTTGACACGTTTTGTCTCTGACATTCCTTTGATCAACATTCTGTCTCCGGTCATCCGAAGCCGTACAGTGAACGGAAGTTCTGACTCAGGTAATTGGAAATACCTGACCTCATCTGATGGTAGGAGTTCTTCGATCATATGTGCGTTGGCATGATGCCAGTAAAACTGAATATTCCCCCACGTATGCCAAGTACCTTTCGCAAGTACTTTTGGACGAAGAGACGCTGTATCTATATCCATTTTTGTAATTAGCAGTTTATCATATTCTCTGACAAACCGATAGCCATACGCCAAATCAATTGTGATATTCCCAGCCGAGTTCGTAATGTGTTGTAACAGTTCATCCACTAATGCAAAATGCCACTCAGCGTTCTCTGTTGCTGGGTTAGTTAGACATTTTAATAGTAGTTGAATCACGCGCTTTTGTAAAGCGTAGGGAATAGCAAGAAATGCCTCCCGTTGAAAAGAGGGAAGCTGCTCATCCGTATACGTAACAATCGATCGCCAATGTTGATCGGCTAGCTCATTCAGCAACATTTCATCCGCTTGCTGTTGTTCTGTTTGTCGGACTGTGTTGACCGCGACGGATGGATTTTCGTCTATCAAGATTGGTAGTATGTGATGCCGCATACGATTACGCAGATAATTATCTTGCTGATTACTTGGATCTTCTCGGAAGTTTATTTTGTGATATGACGCATACATGTACAATTCGCTCTTTTTTAATGGAAGGAATGGACGTATAATTTTCCCCGAATGAAACAACCGCTGGATCGGCATACCATTTAATGATTGCCCTTTACTTAATTGAATCAGCACTGTCTCCAGTTGGTCTTCCGCATGATGGGCCGTTGCGAGAACGGTAAACCGCTCACTTTCCATCGTTTGTTCGAAACACGCATAACGCTGTTGCCGACACACTTGTTGCATATTACCGCCCTGGCTTTCTAAGATAGCCGGAATAGGTACTTGTTCAGAATAAAAGGGTAGCCCGAATTCCTTGCACAGTTGCTTCACAACAGACGCATCTTCAGCAGATTCAACTCCACGTAACATATGGTCTACATGGATGGCCGCCACTTCAATGACCAAAGACTGCTGATGCGTCGCAAGAAAGTGAAGCAGTGCCATGGAATCCACACCACCCGAACACGCGACTAATACACGAGAGCCGGGAGGAATCAACGTTTGCTTGTCGATAAACTTCAATACCTTTTGCTGCAAACTTTTCATGATCCATCTCCCTCCTCTCTCTATTCTAACATTGTTTAGCTAGAAATGATTCGAGGTTGCTTATTAGCTTTTGACCACTTAGGCACAATATGGCCAACCTTCATTACAAGAATCGTACGATCATCTTCCACTGACTCAAATACACGCTCCATCTCCATCATTACTTGATCGGCAATCGTTCGGCAATCCATATCTTTAAAACGTTCTATCGTTTGATTCATCACGTCTTCCTGGATATCAAGCGGTATATCTCCATTAAATATTCCATCCGTTGTCATTACGACGATATCACCCGACTTTAGCTTTTCATTCTTTGCCTCTATTGAAAATGAGGGCAAGAAGCCAAATGGTACGGTTTTGCTGTCTAACCGGATACACTCATCACTTCTTTTAATGTAAGTACTCATCGAACCAGCTTTCCACGACCACAGTCGCCCTTCCTGTAAATCAATTAACGCCAAGTCAAGCGTTGCATACATATCATCCAGTCCATTCAATGCCATCATATAATGCAATGTGTGGATAGCAGTTTCAGGATCCATTTTTTGACCCAAGCATTCCCGCATCAGTCGGATTACCTTTCTACTTTCGTGATATGCATTGATATCCTGTCCCATTCCGTCTGATAACAGTACGGCTGACAATCCGTCATGAATCTTGAATAACTCATACGCATCACCACCGTTGAACGATCCTTTTCCTGCCGTCGTGACGATATCATATTCGAGCGAAAAACGAACGGCAGAACTAAAGGTCAATTGTACGTGCGGAAATGGAAACGGCTGATAAGTCGATTTTGAAATATGCATCGGCTCTTCGTACATTTGCTCCAAGATCGGCAGTAATAAATACTCTCCAACAGTCGTTTCTGCTTCAAAATCTGCCTTTTTTTCCGGTACAGAAATTACAATTCTGCAGGCACCCCGTTCTTCGGATAAAATATCTATTTGGAAAAACTCTATTGCTTGTGATTGTAAACGATTCGCAAGCTCTTCTTCAGCCAACTTATACGTAGTTAGGTCTTCCTTTACCTCTCTCATAACTTTTTCAATATGAGTACTCATATCGCGCAATTGCAGGGCTAACATTTTTCGCCCATGTTGTAACTGCCCCATCAATAACTTATTGGCCCCTCTCTCTTCCAATTCATTCATTAGTCCCTTAAATCGTAGACATTTGTACTTCATCTGCTGTTCAACTCGTACACGAGCCGCCTTTTTCGTTGCTGAATAGGTTGTTTCCCATTCATCAATCAATGGTTCTATACCGTCCTCTTCGTTCTCCCAACACTTTCGGTAACGAAAACAGGATTGACAAATAGACGGCACTTGACTTGTCGCCGCAACTTCCTCTTCAGGAGACAGACGATCATTCACGAGCGTTGACATGAAATGAGCAAATTGCTGGAACTCCGCCAACTGACCATCTAGTTTATCCGCCAGCCATTGCTGTCGTTTTTCGGATATTCCTTCTTGTTTCGGCAATAAAACTTGTCGTATTTGGCTTAATTTGCGTGAAGGAATCAATATGAACAGTAAGGCCGCAGCACCAACCGTGGAAAAGTGAACGGTATCCAGAGGCAGTGTCGCATCATATAGAAGGAAAAAGAGCGAAACAAAGACACTTCCAGTGATGACTCCAAGCTTTCCAAAGCGTTTTAATGAACCCGCTAGCAATCCTGTCATACCATATAACGCCATCATGCCCGTAAAGGACAACTCTGATACACCTATTATCAATGCGATAATCATACCGACAGTTGTAGCGAACGGTACTCCCCCTACTACGGCGGCTACAAATATCGCTAAAAATAAGAAGACCCCCGCGACAGATACCGCACCAATTTGGAATCCTCCCATCCCGGTAGCTGCCAGCGCTCCCACAATACACATCGCACTGATCTGCTCGGGATTCCACGGTCCATACAGCATTCTTTCTATAGAAGGAAAAGCTAGTAACATGAAAATTGTCATGAACAATGCAAGCAATGCTTCTAACCCTATCGACAACTGAATCGCTAAAGGCAACATCCCGTCACCGTACTTTACAAGTTGCCAAACTAATTGCGGTATAATCATTGCTCCTGCCACAGCGATCGGAATGGATCTCTTCACGACTGGAATTTTAATGATTGAATGAAACAGTAACAATTGTGCTAGATGAATGACAGCTTGTCCCACCCCAAGAAACGCGCTGCCCGCCATACCCCCTATAAATACATAGATCATGTGTTGGCGGTAACGCATACTAGCCAACGCCCAAATCGGCAAGAAGAATGGTACTGCCATATCGAATACTACTGCTTGCGATAGAAAGAATGATCCTACTAAGAATAGAAGAGCAGTTAGCAAGTATACTTTTCTATTCATCAGTTCTTGCCAGTACGCCCTGAACATCTGCACAATTGGTCTCTCCATATTGTCAATCATTTTCATTTCCCATACCCCCTATGTTCTCTTACATAAAACTATACATGGGATTCGCGAGAAATTTTGTCTGTTCGTGGCGGCATATTTACAAAACATTTCGACGTATTCCGTATGTTTATTTTTAAGCAAAAGAGGTGTTGACAGTTGTTCAAATGCCTAGTATGATAAGAGACGTTGCGTTGGAAGTTGTATAATATCAACGTGCGTATGTCTTGGCGGTGTAGCTCAGTTGGCTAGAGCATTCGGTTCATACCCGAAAGGTCGTGGGTTCGAATCCCTCCGCCGCTATAATAAAAACACGAAGGCTCCTCTTGCTTAAGCAAGGGAGTTTTTTTGATGTGGGAGATCAGGAGGTATCTTGGTTTTTTGAATAGTAAGTAAGAATCGACATGTAATAGTTGGTTCACGAAGGCTTTTCTTATATTATGCAAAGGTGGCGGTTTGACCGGCTAAGTAAGCGGGGCGATCATTGGCAGCACCTTCGTTAGTTAGTATGTAGTGCAGTTCAAATACTCGCTTTGCCACGATAGAAAAATGGAATCGTATAGTCACTGATCTTTTTCTTCTACAAACCACTACCTGATTTGATAACTACTTAACAACTGCTGGCTAGGCCGTGTGCATGAGACAACTGGCTCATGGCTGAAGGTAATCCCCCACGTGCCTGTGCGCGTCCAAAGCATGACACTCACTACTTCGAATACCCAACGCCAGTCAAAACATATACATTTTAAGACACACAAAAACGCATGCTCCATAGTCCGGAACATACGTATAGGATGTCATCTAATTTTAGTTTACAGTTGAATCAGTCAGCAAGTTATCCTCTTCTGGCTCCACGACCGCCACGCTTGGACTCTGTCGCTCTCTTTAAGGTAGTTAGACGTTCTTCGCTGTCCTTCATGAATTTTGCCATCTTCTGCTCAAAATTCTCTGGTCGTTCAAAGCTTGGTTTGCTTCCTTGACGAGGTCTAGTTGGACGTTGTGGACGCTGTGGACGTTGTTCTGACTCAGGTTTAGCCTTACGGATGGAAAGCCCGATTTTACCGTCAGATCCCACATTCATTACTTTGACTTCAACCATATCGCCGACTTTTAAATGATCATTAATATCTTTGACATAATTGTCAGCTACTTCACTAATATGGACTAATCCTGTGGATCCGCTTGGCAATTCAACAAATGCCCCAAAATTTGTGATCCCGGTTACTTTACCTTCTAACTTGCTGCCTACTTCAATTGACATAAAAAAAATGCTCCTCCTTAAGTTTTAAGCGGCTCGTAAGCCTATCAACCATATTGGCAGTGCCTGTATTTTACAGGCTCCTACCTATATTATAGCCAACAAAAAAAGAGTGTCAACATGACTACTCTTTTCTTATGTCTTTTTCTGACTCTTTTTTCTTATCAGGAATGGAAAAAATGATCTCATTGGACTCAGACAGGAAGTATTCTTTACGTGCGAGTTTAGCAATGTACTCGTCATCATCCAAACGAATCAATTGCCTATTCAGTTGTTCTTGCTGTTCTTTCAAATCCTCTAGTGTAGCTGTTGCTTGGGCTTTTTCCTTATGTTTGGCAGCCAGGATTTCTTTCTGTCCTGCATTCATATTGAATAAACTTCCAGCAACCACACAGACGATAACAAAAAATACAGCCAACCGATTACGCAGACGTTTTTGTTGCGCTCTCTTAAAATTTTCTTTTTTTTGCATGGAGCGCACATAGTCTGTATCGATTGATGTCACATTCTTTGTTGAGGGCTTCTGTGTTTTTTTCATGGCGCACACACCTTTCTGGCGTAATTCTACTAGTGCAATCTATTATATAGTACTCTGCATTTATTTTGAAGGAATTTCCCTATGTTCTTTACTAATCTTATAAACGGTGACGTGATTAGTGACAGAATGGAGGAAATTAAATAGAAAATGCGTTGAATCATTAGGTAGACAAGACGAATGATGAGCCAAATCGGCCTAAGCACCACAAGTAACAGTAGCCTACCTATGATTCTCACGGGATGATGGAAGATTGCTGCATACAATAACAGGCCACTAACCTGTGCAACAGGGTCATACATTCTCCATGCCCCGTCGCGTACCATGATTAATACCCAAAACGACACCATTCCCAACGCAATCCAGATAAGGCATTCCAACCAGAATGCCCATCTTCTAATGAACGAACGGTTATCGCACGCGGCGACAATGGTTCCGAATAAATCCATTACGATTCCAGCAGTAATCCCTGTCCCGATCATCGCCAATAGACTGAAGAACTGGACGGATAGACTCATCCGAATAATTTATGGAGGAAATTGCGTGAGCCTGCTTCTTCGTCATCGTATTGAAGTGTTTGGACAGTACCTTCAAGCGTAAGTAGGCCCTTGTCCACATCTAGATGTACAATACGCAGTTCCTCCCCACGGATTTGCAATACGCCCAGCGATGTTCTAACGAGAAATTCCTCCTGGTCAAAGCGGTCGATCGTTTTCACGGATGTGAGGTCCATTCTTTTGCGATTGCGCATCGTCACTACGTGGTCTCCTGATGGAATAGTATACATCGAGCTGTCTGTTTGAATCTGCATATGCGTCCCCCTTCTCTAGTACGTTCCCCATATCCTATGCAGAGGCTTGGCCAAACATGACAAGCTGTTTTAAAGCGGATGTGCAAATCCTATATTCTAGCCCCCTTTGGACTGTCTATTAAAAAAGACAACCTGATGTCAGGCTGCCTCTTCGTTACATAGCTTTACTCTTCGTCATCTACAAATTCAAGTTCCACTTTCTCTAAGCGTTCTTCGCTACTGATCGTATACATACCTGCTGCATCTTCTTTCTTAGTCGATGCTTTCAGCTCATTTACTGTAGCATTGACAATCTTCTGGCCGAAGCGGATTGAAAGCTCATCACCCGGCTTGACGACCGAGGACGCTTTGGCCACTTTCCCATTAATCGTAATTCTGCCTTGGTCAGCCACTTGCTTCGCAAGCGTCCGGCGTTTGATAAAGCGAGATACTTTTAGAAATTTATCGAGTCTCATTTGGATTCTTCCTTTCGTTTGGCCTGTTGCCAGAATTCTTCTAGTTCATCTAATGTATAGTCTTCAAATTTTCCGCTTCCTTGTTTCACGGATTGCTCTACGAACTGGAAACGAGATTTGAATTTTTCATTGGCGTGCCACATGGCCTCTTCTGGTGAGATCTTTAGGAATCTTGCAATGTTGACGATAGTGAACAGCACGTCTCCAAGCTCATCTAGCTGTTGCTCCGGCCCGCCACTTTTCACTTCTTCTTGGAATTCTATCCACTCTTCTTGAAACTTGTCGAAAGCTCCTTCTATGGAAGGCCAGTCAAATCCCACTTTTGCTGCGGTTTTTTGATAATTATAAGATGTCAGCAAGGAAGATGCCAAACGTTCTTGTCCTTCTAACAGCGTAGAAGGTTTCGGTTTTTCCATCTCCTTGATGGCTTGCCAGTTCGTCAACACTTCTTCGGTTGTGTCAGCTTGTGTTTGCGCAAATACGTGTGGATGACGTCGTATCATTTTGGACCCGACAGTTTCGAGTACGTCTTCCATTGAGAAGTACCCATTGTCTTCCCCGATTTGTGCATGGAGGAAGACTTGTAGTAAAACATCTCCAAGTTCTTCAATGATTGCGTCATCATCTTCTTCATCGATGGCCTGAATTAACTCAAAGGATTCTTCAATTAAATAGCGCTTCAATGATTCATGCGTTTGCTCGCGGTCCCAAGGGCAACCGTCTGGTCCACGTAACGTGGCGATGATGTCCCTGAATGAACTCCACTCTTTCAGTCGTTGTTCGTGATCTAGTAGCGGTGGTACATAGACAGTCGTTAGATTATTCAACGTCACTACACGATCAAGCTCAAATAGCGGTATTTCTGTCAGTTTTTCATCTCGGGAACCCGCCGACGTAACGATTGTGACAACGTGATGATCAGGATATTTCTCCATCAAAGACAATTTTACATCAGAAGCGACAAATGCATCATACACTTGTCCAATTAATACGTGCTGATCCATGCGCACGTCGTCCCGTTTTAAGTCCGTACCGTCTAGCAGTTGGAAACCTTCAATCGGATCGATACGCAGCGCCGTAAAAATTGGATCCAAAAAGCTACTGCCGCCTGCGATATGAAGCTCAATCTCACCTGTTCGTTCTTTTTCAATCAATAATTGGACCGTACGTTCCGCTACAAGCGGGTGACCTGGCACAGCGTATGTAATGGGCTGTTGCGCACACAGTTCAAGAAGTTTATCGACGATTTGCTGATAGACGTCTTCAAATGAATCATTTGCTTCATAAATCGAATCAAAGCTTTCCATGTTTAATCCTTCTAAACGCAATTCTGCAACAACGGGATGTTCTTCCGTACGAATATAGAGATGGTTCGCTTGCTTCAATAATCGGTACGTACCTAGTGACAGTTGTTCTAAATCACTCGCACCAAGGCCGATAACTGTTATTTTATTCACATAATTCACCTTCTATTTTTAGTTAGCCATAGTTGAGCGGTCGCCAATCGCTTTCCAAAGGGCAGTAAGTACCACTCTTTTTCCTTCATTATACGTGATTTCAAGATGACGAAAAGGAATATGATTGCTCCAATGGCGACAGCTGACAGTGCAGTTAACGTTGAACTTGCGCGTGAGGGTAGGCCGTCAAACAGCCAATAGTGCGCTATGAGCATCCAAGGAATTAATACCCCCGCCATTGCAACGCCTGCGCTAATCAGCACGGTATAAAAACGTCGCGAAGCCAACGGAAGCTTCCAAAATCTCTTAAAGTAAATAATCAATAATACAGCAACGAGCGCGAACGAAATAGCGCCGGATGCAGCGGCACCTTCAATTCCATACTGTCGAACCATCAGTGGCGTAGTCAACAGTTTTATTACGATGCCAAGCAACATGAGTAGCAGCGGCTCACGTACTTTTCCGCTCCCTTGAAGGATAGCTGTCAGTGGTAAAATAATCGACAACCAGAAAATCTGGCTACAGAAGATGATTAGCGCGACAGATCCTGTGCGTGTTTGAAACAGCATTTCATTGACAAAAGGGAGTACGAGAACCAATCCTATCGTCGCAGCCCAGCCGAATAAAATAGATGTCCGGAACGTCAAACTAATGAACGGTAACGCGCCTCGTCCATCACCTTTGGATGCATGGTGCGCAATTAACGGCACGAGCGCCAACGCCAACGTAGATGCAAGCAAAATACCCATTTGCGCAAGCGGCTGTCCCCTATCATAGACGCCTTTCATTTCCATTGCAGCCTCACTCATTGCACCCGCTTCAACTAATGCGTTATAGACCGTGAAAGAATCCACCAATTGAAACACTAACAAAATTAATGAACTTGCACTAACGCCGATGCTAATTTTGGTCAGATCTTTGATCACACGCCACGGCTTTACAGTATCTACCGGCATACTTTCCCGTTGTAGGAAAAACCACGTCAAGATCAAGACACCCACCACTTCACCTGCGATCGCCGCCCACATTGTAATTTCCCCTATTTTATAAAGCGATATTCCCGCACGTATTGCAATCCACGTACCCGCCAGCACAATGATTACTCTGAACAGCTGCTCTGAGACGTTTGAAATGGCTACAGGTATCATTTGCCCTTCCGATTGAAAGACACCCTTTAGTACAGCCAAGAACGGTAGTACGAGGACAATATACGCACCGGTTTGCAAAACAGGTGCCAGTGCGGTGTCTCCCATTAATTCAGCAAAAAAAGATGAACCAGAACGCAATAACAGAAAAATTCCTATAGATAAAACGAGAAGATAGGCGAGTGACACGCGTAATATCCCACGCGACTCCCCAGGACCTTTACTTTCCGCAAGCAGCTTAGACACCGCGACAGCAAAACCCGAAGACGTCCAAACGATAAATATACCGATGAATGGATATACTTGCTGATAAATATAGAATCCTTTATCTCCGACTAAGTTTTGAAATGGCACACGATAGACCGCACTCAGCACTTTGACGATGATAGCGGCAATAGTTAAAATCGATGCGCCTTTCATAAACGACTTCATATTCCATTTAGTCAACGCCATATACGTGCCTCTTTCACTCAATAATGATTTCTAGTATACCATCTCATCATGTCAGAGTAGACGTGTGACCGCAATCAATAAAATTATGACACCACTCATGAATGTTCCGAACTGCCCTACTGACATCTTACCAATTTGTACACCTGCCAGTTTCGCACCCAACCCCACACCAATAGACAACGTTATATAACTGCCAACAGCCGCAGATAATGCGATTGCAATCGGCGACAATGCCAAAAGACCTGCTCCAATACCGTTCGTTAATGCATTTGCAGAAAGCGCAATACCGAGTAGCAATGCTTCCCCAAGACTAATATGTGAAGATCCGTCAAAATCCATCTTTTCCGGTTCACTGAACACATTCGCTTGATGTTTTCTTTGTTGACGAAAGGCGATTATCATGATGCGTATTCCAATGACGCTAAGTACAGCAAACGCTATGAGATCAGGTAGTATGCCTGGTAACATTTCGGCCAGCCACGCACCGGAGATGATGCCGATCAAACTAAAGATAAAACAAATTGCCGCAATGAGTGCATTTGACGTGAATGGAATGCGGACCCTCTGTACCCCGTAAGAAAGTCCGACTCCAAAGTTGTCAATGCTAGATGAAATTGCAAAGCCTGCGATCAGTAGCCAAGTCATTCCGCTCCCTCCAGCCTATTTGGTTTTATCATACTATACGTGCACTATGAGGGAGGCGTGTGTGCGCTAGGCGCATAAAAGAATCAGTTTTTCCCACAGGCGAAGGGAGGCTGGGTGGGATCTGTGCCGCAGTCTACAAGTAGCCTGAAACTTTATTGTAGGGATTGACTGAAATTATGATGATTTTTACTTGTTTAAGGTCAAGACCAAACAAGATCGTAAACGCTTTGAGCGGTTGCGCGGCAAGTATGAGCGGTTGCAGATTGTGATAGAGCGGTTGTGCATGTAGATAGAGCGGAAGCCGCGCATCATAGAGCGGATAAACATGAACTATGAGCGTTTGTGAGAATTGATGAGCGCCGTCACCCTCGCCCACTTCAATAATCCTCGAACCAATGACCAAGAGTCCACCTAAAACATCGAACCATGCTCATTTCTCCTCAATCACTCACTTTATAAAATAAAAAACGTCTTCCCTGTGCTTGATAGGAAAGACGTTTCATCATTCATCTTCAACTGGGATTAGGTAAAATCAGTTCCTTTGCAACGGATACGCCTGTGCGCATTGCAGCTTTTCCTACTGCATGTGCAACAATTGTTGGGATACGGTCATCAAATGGATCCGGAATGATGTAATCATCGCGTAGATCTTCATCGTTGATTAAATCTGCAATCGCATATGTCGCAGCAAGCTTCATCTCTTCATTGATCTCTGTCGCTCTAACGTCCAGTGCTCCACGGAAGATTCCAGGGAATGCCAAGACATTGTTGACTTGGTTAGGATAATCAGAGCGACCCGTCGCAATAATACGCACTCCATATTCGTCTGCCAATTCAGGCTTCAACTCTGGCATTGGATTCGCCAGTCCAAATACGATTGGATCTGTATTCATCAGTGCAATCAATTCCTTCGTCAGCAAGTTCGCAACAGATACACCGACGAATACGTCTGCACCCTTCATTGCTTCTGCTAAGGAACCTTCGACTTTCTCGAGGTTCGTGATGCGTGACATTTCATGCTTGACGTCATTCATCGCATTCTCGCGGCCTTCATAAATAATGCCTTTTGAATCACACATAATAATGTTTTCGAAGCCCATACTCAATAATAGTTTAGTAATCGCAATTCCAGCAGCACCCGCACCGTTCAAAACGATTTTTACTTCTTCCTTTTCTTTTCCAACTACCTTTAATGCGTTTAGTAATCCTGCACCTACTACAATTGCTGTACCATGCTGATCATCGTGGAAGATCGGAATACTACATTCTTCACGTAGTCTCCGTTCAATTTCGAAACAGCGAGGAGCAGAGATATCCTCGAGGTTTACAGCCCCAAATGTCGGGCTTATCGCCTTTACGATGTTTACAATTTCATCCACATCTTTTGTATCTAGACAAATTGGGAATGCGTCGATCCCTGCGAATTGCTTCAGCAATAAAGCCTTTCCCTCCATTACCGGCAAAGATGCTTCAGGACCGATATCTCCGAGTCCAAGTACAGCCGTTCCATCTGTCACAACCGCAACCAAATTCCCTTTGATTGTATATTCAAATGCAAGAGATGGGTCTCGAGCGATTTCTACACAAGGTTCAGCAACTCCTGGTGAGTACGCCAAACTTAAATCCTCTTTATTCTCTAACGGTACTTTCGAAACGACTTCCATTTTTCCATTGTGAATTTGATGCATGTGTAAAGAAGATTTGTAATTCCTGTTCATAATATCGCTCTCCCTGTCTGGTTTTTTGTTGTTCATTCGTGTTGGTAGTGATTATAAGCGCAAACGCAAAGTAAACACAAGCATCAATTTTCTACCAACTCCCAAAATTGAAAATTCGTAAGCGGTTACATTACTTCTATCTCGGGTTTTTCATAGCTTTTAAATATTTTTAAAAAAGTTTTGACATTTATGCTTTTTCGTAGTATGTGAAACCTTTCACTTTTCAATTTATGCCTTGTGAAGCCCTTCACTAAGGGCTTTTGTGAAATGCTTCACGTAAAGAAAAGCGATCCCAAAAAGCGATTTATGTATGTAGTATGTGAAATATTTCACTTTTTAATTGATGAAAAATATTGAAATCTTTTCTACCATACAAACTCCTTAATAGGGATTATATGTAAGTTTATCGTTTGTGTTTATTACAATTTATAGGTCAAATAAATTTTCTCTACTTGTCATTCATCTGAAAACAGCATATCGAATTACATTTTTAGTGAATTACATATCAAAAAACTCACAATAGATTCATCTACTGTGAGTTTTGGTTAAAAATTTAATACTTTTATTAAATCCGTTTAACTTTCCATCTGTTTTGCCAAGAAATTGGCTGCCATCTCTGCTGCTTTTTGCTCGACCTCTCCAACAAAATGAACTTTTGATAGCAAATAGACTGCACCGATCGCGTCGCCATTTGTAATAATTGGTACAACACAATAAGATTTAACCTGCTCCACTTGACCTGGCACCCATTCCACCGTCTTCTCATGCTTTTCTATGACAGTAGATCGGCCGTTAAGGATTTCTTCGCACATCGGGGCCAACTGTCGATTCATATAGTCTTTCTTGGCAAGACCTGCTACCGCTAGCATCTCGTCGCGGTCACTAATTAGCGCAGGAGTACCAATCGTTTCATAAAGTGATTCTGCATATTCCACCGCAAATTCGCCAAGCTCTGAAATAGGTGAATACTTCTTTAAAATGACTTCCCCTTCTCGATCAGTGAATATCTCCAGAGGGTCCCCCTCACGAATGCGAAGTGTCCTTCTAATTTCTTTTGGTATAACTACTCTTCCCAAGTCATCAATTCTGCGGACAATACCCGTTGCTTTCATGTATAATGCCTCACTTTCTCGAAATTAAATGTATTTCTGAGAACAGTATGCATCAACATTGGTCATTTTATGCAATCGAGGTGTTACAAGGCATCTGTAGATTCTACTTCCTTTGCAGTTTCTTGCATCGTGTGTACCATATCTTCTACCATATCGAATTCCGTAAACTGATTAGACTTCTTTTCATTCACGGTTACAATAATTTGACCGTTGTCAATTGTCAGTCCAACCGCATGGCCAAACTTCAACGAACGTTCCATCAGCTTTGCACCGTCAGCACGAGCAGTTCCTTCTGCTGACAAGCGGATTTCCACTATACCTTGTACATTTTTAATGGATAGTACACCTGCGTCACGTCCCCACGCTTTCATACGTCCAACACGGAGTAATAAGTCCGCTTCGAATGGCATATCACCAAAACGATCTATCATCTCGTCGACAAGTTCCAAATAATCCTCATCGCCCGTAATGGCTTTTACGCGTTTATACATTTGAATTTTTTGATAACCGTCTTGAATGTATGATTCTGGAAGGTAAGCATTGATAGGCAAGGAAATTTCGACATCCACCTTGTCTTCTTTCACGACACCCGTCTGTCTTTCTTCTATTGCTTCTTGTAATAACTGCGAATAGAGATCGAACCCAACAGAATCAATGAATCCGTGTTGCTGCGAACCAAGTAAGTTTCCTGCACCCCGAATGGATAGATCACGCATGGCAATTTTAAAGCCTGAACCAAGCTCAGTAAATTCTTTGATTGCTTGCAAGCGATTTTCGGCAACTTCCGTCAATACTTTGTCACGCTGATAAAGCATATAGCTGTACGCTACGCGATTAGAACGACCGACCCGGCCACGTAATTGATAAAGTTGTGATAGCCCCATTCGGTCTGCATCATGGACAATCAACGTATTGACATTCGGAATATCGATTCCGGTTTCAATAATGGTCGTTGTAACGAGCACATCAAATTCTCCTTCGAGGAAACTCAAAATTACCGCTTCGAGAGCCGCCTCACCCATCCGACCATGCGCAGAGGCGATACGCGCTTCTGGTACCAAGTCACGAATTTCTTGCACTTTACGATCCATATCTTCTACGCGATTATATAAATAGAAGACCTGTCCGCCGCGTCCCATTTCCCGCTCAATCGCTTCACGAACGAGCCCACCATTATGTTCCATGACATATGTTTGGACAGGGAAACGATTGGCTGGTGGTGTTTCAATTACAGATAAATCGCGCACTCCAACCATCGACATATGCAAAGTCCTTGGTATGGGTGTTGCAGTCAATGTCAGTACGTCCACGTTATTTTTTAATTGCTTTAACTTTTCTTTATGCGTTACACCAAAACGTTGCTCTTCATCAACAACGAGAAGCCCAAGGTCCTGATAAACTACGTCTTTTGACAATAAGCGATGTGTACCGATGACAATGTCGATAGTACCCGCTTTCACCCCTTTAATCGTTTCATCTTGCTCTTTCTTAGAACGGAAACGATTAAGAACTGAAACCGTCAGAGGATAATCTGCAAAACGTTCTTTCATCGTCTCGTAATGTTGCTGTGCCAGAATGGTAGTTGGCACTAAGAACGCCACTTGTTTACCGTTCGTCACTGCTTTAAATGCTGCACGGATCGCAACTTCCGTTTTTCCGTATCCTACATCTCCGCATAATAATCGGTCCATAGGCCGTACACTTTCCATATCTTTCTTAATTTCATTGATGGATTGTAACTGGTCCTGTGTTTCTTCGTAAGGGAAAGCGTTTTCGAATGAACGCTGCAAATCATCATCTTCACTGAATGCAAAGCCTCTTTCCGCTTCCCGTCTGGCATATAACTTGATCAAGTCATCCGCAATATCCTGAATGGCCGCTGTGACTTTTCGTTTTGTTTTGACCCAATCCGTACCGCCAAGTTTATGTAGCTTCGGCTCTTTCTCTCCGGAGGCAACATATTTTTGGATTAAATCAATCTGATCGGCTGGCACGAAGAGTTTATCCTCGCCGCGATAACGAATATCCAGATAGTCTTTTTGGATGCCTTTAACATCCAGTGTAACTACGCCATAGTATTTCCCAATACCATGATGAACATGGACAATATGGTCGCCCGGCTTGATCTCCGAATAACTTTTAATGCGTTCAGCATTCGTTAGTTTAGGCGGACGCGCTTTTCGTTTCGGCTTACCAGTAAATAATTCAGTGTCTGTAATAACTGCAAGTTTCTGAAACGGCAATTCAAACCCTGCTGACAAATCCCCTTCTATAATGGACAGCACACCTTCTTTACTAGGCTTGCCATCTATCGTTGCTTCTATATCATACTCTCGTAAAATCTCTTGAATTTTCTTCATTCTCTCAGTTGAAGAAGCCAATAGAAAGACATTATAGTTCCCTTGTTTCCAGCGTTCTATTTCACTTTTCAACAGTGGCATCTGACTGTGGAACTGTTGCATTGGCTTACAGGAAATCGAAATAGACTTCTTGATAGTAAAACCAGGTACTGTACGTGTAAACAGAGATAAGTAGAGTCGCTGTTGACTAATATCCGTAAGTACTTGCTCGTATTTCCAAGCGAGTTTCGTGTCATGCAACATTTTTCCATCTTCAAGCATGGCAAGCTGGTATTCCTGTTCTTCGGATTCCAAAGTAGCCACAGATTCTTGTATTCGCCCTAGCTCGTCAAATAGTATGACACCATTTGCAGGGAAATAATCAGTCAGCATGGCGCTCGCTTCAGTAGAAAATGAAGCGTATTTCTTCATCGTGTCTGGCACAATTCCGTCTTTCATCATGCCGATGTCCTGCATGATTGTCATCAATAGTTGCTGCTGCAATTCTTCACTTTTGATTTTATTCAAACTATCACCAAGCGCTTGCTCCACTTTTTCTGAAACTTGCTGTAATTCATTAGGCGTCCAGATGAATTCGGTCGCTGGCAATAACGTAATGGAGTCCAATTTGCCTGTTGAACGCTGGTCTTCCGCTGAAAATGTCCGAATGGAATCAATCGTCGTATCGAATAACTCAATACGGACAGGTTCTGCCATCGTTAGCGGATAAATATCTAGTATTCCACCGCGTAACGCAAATTCACCCGGTGCGCTCACCAGTTCTTTTCGTATATAGCCCATGGATACTAGGTTTTCTAGCCAGTTGCTTATATCAATCTCTTCATCTGTTGAAGCTGTTACGTAATGCGCCAACCACCGTTCCTTTGACGGCAACAATTTCCGCAACCCTGCAACCGGTGTAATATAAATACCACTGCCTGTACGCGCCATGTGATCCAGTGTATCAATCCTACCGGCACGCAGTTCATAACTTGCAAATGAAAAGTCTGCAGCAACAAGTTCTTCTGCGGTGTATAAGTGAATGTCTTTGTCGCCGACCAACTTGCTCAAGTCTTCATACGTTCGCTGTGCTTGAAGCATATTTGGCGAAACAATCAAGACAGGACGTGTCAGTGATTGCTGAATCAATTTAAAGAAAACTGCTTTGGATCCGCCCGAAAGACCTGTGATCAACTGCTGGTCCTGCCCGTCTTCCAAGTCGTTCAGCAAGCCTTGAATCTCTTTCTCTTCTAGAAAAAGCTGTTCTATTACTCCCACTCGACTATTCCTCCTTATCTCTTAAATTAGTCTATCTCTTTATATTGAACAGAATGTTTTATGCACAAAAAGCTTTGGCTATCAGCGCCAAAGCATCTGTTACTTATTGTAACCATTTTTTTAAGGTGTAATAATTCGGAAACGTCTGCAAGGATTGCTCGCAGTGTTCACAAATACATCGTATATGCAGGCCACCATCCGGATCTACGGTCAAAAATGAACTTTTATCTTCACCGTCTATTTGACTGAGGGTATCCTTGACCGATTCAAATGGAATGGAACCGATTTCCGTATGACAGTGATTACAAGAATAACGGATCATATTCTCTTCACCTTCCTTTTTCAAAGTATAGGCAAAGTGCTGATATATTATGCTTACCCGTTAAATTTATTCATCACTTCAAGGAATGGTAGTTTTTTTGTCGTCCATTCTTCACAGGCATCTGCGCTTTTTTGAATCGAGTCCTCAATCAATGGTTGCTCGTCCTTGCTAAAAGGAGACAAGACGTAGTCAGCGACCTTCATCCCACCAATTGGACGATCAACGCCAATTCGAATGCGGTTGAATTCAGTAGTACCTAGATGTGCAATGAGTGACTTCATACCATTATGACCGCCCGCACTGCCTTTTTGACGAAGTCGGATTTTGCCGGCAGGTAAATCCAAATCATCGTATAACACGACCATTTCTTCATTGTCCACTTCAAAATAATCCGCCAAAGGACGGACACATTCTCCGGACAAGTTCATATAGGTCATCGGTTTCAATAGTATCACTTTGCCTTCAACTGTATGGACAGTCGTAAATTGACCATTGAATTTTTGCTGGAATGCTGGAGCTTGCCATCGTTTAGCCAATTCATCGATAACTTGAAAGCCAATATTATGACGCGTGTTTTCATAGTTCTTCCCGGGATTTCCGAGACCAATTAGTAATTTCATGTTCTTCTCTTCCTTTTCTAAATGATATATAAACATAGAAAAGGAGCGCACGGTTCAAACTCGTGCGCCCATTTTGTAACTTATTTCTCTTCTTTATCTTCACCGATTACTTCCGGCTCAGCTCCAGTGTTTTCTGTCGCTTCATCTAATGCTTCCAATTCTTCTTCAGTACGTGGTGCAGAAATAGTTACTAATCCTACTTCGTCTTCAGTTACGATTTCAAACTTCACTTTGTCGCGGATATCTCCAACAAGAATTGTTTCACCAATTTCAAGTTCTGAAACATCTATGTCGATATGATCAGGAATGTCAGAAGGCTTTACGCGAATTGTAACTTCCCATACCGGTTGTTGAATTGTTCCGCCTGCTTTTTCACCTGGCGCATCTCCAACAAGGTTAATCGCTACGTCTACTTCAAGCTCTTCCGTCATATTGATCGCTAAAAAGTCAGCGTGTGTAAGGAATCCAGTCAATACATCAGCCTGGTAATCGTTTAATACGACGTTTTTGTCGTTGCCATCTACAGTCAATTTGATAACACCGTTTCTTCCTGTTTCACGAAGTGTGTCTAGAAGATCACGCTCTTTTACTGCGATTGGAGTGCTTTCTGTTTCATAGCCGTATACTACGGAAGGAATCCATCCGCTTTTTCTTAATTCACTTACTGTGTTCTTGTCAGTTTCTCTTAAATTGGACATAATTGTGCTCATTTGTATAGTCACCTATCCCATCAAAAAGTTTTTTATAAATCCTTAAATTTTCAATACCCGAAGGTACTCGTTAACTTATTATTACTCAAATAATGTACTTACAGACTTGTTCTCAAACACACGAATAATTGCTGAAGCCAACAAAGGCGCAATCGATAGCTGTTTGATTTTTGGAGATTGTTTACTTTCCGGCAATTTAATAGAATTCGTAATCACTAATTGCTTGATTTTAGAATTATTAATGCGCTCAATCGCTGGTCCGGATAAAACAGGGTGTGAACAACAAGCATACACTTCTTTTGCTCCGCTTTCAATTAGAGCGCTCGCGGCAATCGTGATAGTACCGGCTGTATCGATGATATCATCAATTAGAATGGCCGTTTTCCCTTCTACATTGCCAACGATATTCATTACTTCCGCTACGTTTGGACGCGGACGACGCTTATCGATAATAGCAATGGGTGCCTTCATACGATCCGCCATTTTACGTGCACGTGTTACACCACCATGGTCGGGTGAAACGATAACAAGATCATCTAATCCTTGACCCTGGAAATACTCCGTTAAGATTGGCTCTGCAATCAAATGATCAATTGGAATATCGAAGAAACCTTGAATTTGTGGTGCATGCAAGTCTACTGCGATTACACGATCAGCACCTGCTTTTTCTAGTAAATTTGCAACTAATTTAGCCGTTATAGGTTCACGTGAACTCGCTTTACGGTCTTGACGTGCATACCCGTAGTATGGCATGACCACGTTAATCGTACGCGCAGATGCACGCATTAAGGCATCTAGCATAATGAGAAGTTCCATTAAGTTATCGTTGACCGGATTAGAAGTAGATTGAATAACGAATACTTCACAGCCACGGATGCTTTCATCGATATTGATTTGGATTTCTCCGTCACTAAAACGTTTGACTGAGAGCTTGCCGAGCGGAAGCCCGACTTGATCTGCTACTTCTTTTGCAAGTGGTTCGTTCGCAGTTAAAGAAAATATTTTCAGTTTGTCGTTTGGATATTGATTTGCCATGATGGCCCTCCTGTTGGTTGGGTAAGATTAGTTTTTTACGTATCCTTCTTTATTCTCTTGCCGAACGCGTCCAATTGCAAGTGAATTTTCCGGAACATTTTTTGTGACTGTGGATCCCGCTGCCACAATCGCATTCTTTCCTATCGTGACTGGTGCGACCAAATTGGCATTGCAGCCAATAAATGCATTGTCTTCTATCTCTGTTTTGTACTTGTTTTTTCCATCGTAATTCACAGTAATCGTACCACAGCCAACGTTAACATTCTTTCCAATTTCTGTATCCCCTATGTAGCTGAGGTGAGAAACTTTACTATCATCACCAAGCTGAGATTTTTTCACCTCAACAAAGTTACCTACTTTGACATGATCACCAAGCTGTGTTTCAGGACGTAAGTGTGCAAAAGGACCGACTGCTGTCTGATTTCCAACTATACTATCACGAACAACAGAAGAATGAATCGTTGTGTGATCGCCCACCGTACTGTTTTGAATATGGCTGTTAGGACCAATGACACATTGTGAGCCGATTTTTGTAGCTCCTTCAATGAGGACGCCAGGTTGGATGACAGTATCACGGCCAATTTCAGCTTCTGCACTGATCACTGTCTGCTCAGGGCTAATAATTGTGACACCGTTACGCATATGCTTTTCCGCAATCAGTTGGCGCATACTTTTTTCAGCTTGTGCCAGTGCCACGCGGTCGTTAACGCCTAGTGTTTCATGAAAATCCGGTGTCGTATAAGCTGATATTCGCTGTCCTTCAGATTTTAAAATTCCTAATACGTCTGGGAGATAATACTCGCCTTGTGCGTTATCATTGTTCACTTTTTTTAGTGTGTCGAATAACACCCGGTTGTCAAAGCAGTACGTACCTGTATTAATCTCCTTAACAAGACGCTCTTCGTCGTTTGTGTCTTTATGTTCGACGTTTCGCACTACGTCACCGTTATCGGCACGGATGATGCGACCGTAACCCGTTGGATCATCTGCAATTGCAGTAAGTATTGTCGCCTTGGCTTCTGTTTTATGATGATGCGCAAGGAGCGCTGCCATCGTTTCTGTGCTAATCAATGGCGTGTCACCGCAGACAACCAGTGTTGTGCCATCAAGATCCGCAAGTACCTTCTCGGCTTGCTGCACGGCATGTGCAGTGCCTAGTTGCTCTGCCTGCAGAGCGTATTCACTTTTGCCGCCCAAAGTTTGCTCTACCATCTCGGCACCGTGACCGACAATCGTGACGATCCGATCTGAGCGGAGATCGCGAATGTGATCGATCACATGCTCAACCATCGGCTTGCCACAGACTGGATGAAGTACTTTATAAAGATCCGACTTCATTCGCGTGCCCTGTCCTGCAGCTAGGACAATCGCATATGTATTTGTCATCTGTCAGCCTCCATCCTTGTTTGATAAATTCATAATTGACTATATCGGAAACCATTGATTTTTTCAAGCATATCCCCTTGACAATTACACAACTTTATTTTATGATTGTTAATCTTTTTGTGATTATAAGGGTATAGAAATAAAAAAGGTAGGTACATATTGACGAAACGTTCAAACTAACTGGTTATTGCAACGGTGAGTTAATTAGTAAGTAAGTACGCGGGGATGGAAGCTCCAGTTGGCGGACGCTTTAACCTTAGTAAAAAAGTGAGGTTGCTTTTTTACTCACTGTAGGTAGTATGTGAATTATTGTTGTATTTTAACTTACGTAAGTTCAAGATCAACACCAATCTTTATCCCGATATCCATGCAGGCTTCTAAATTTCCATTTCAAAATGACAAAAAGGCCATCTACTCAAACAGATGGCCTTTTTATGAATACGACGTATGGAAACGCTTACTCTAAGGTAATAAAATTATAGAACAGCCTCTTGCAATTCCCCTCGCTGTTCATCTACTTGATGATAAACCGCCAGGATGGACTCCTGTACTTTCGTCCGTGCATCCGAATTAATCGGATGCGCCACATCGCGGAACTCCCCATCCGGTGTGCGTTTGCTCGGCATTGCCACAAATAATCCGTCATTCCCCTCGATGACTCGAATATCATGGATGACAAACTGATCGTTAAGCGTAATGGAGGCTATTGCTCTCATTCTACCTTCCGTGTCTACCTTGCGTAATCTCACATCTGTGATCTCCATTTTCCCCACTCCCTTGTTGTCGTTTTCACACTAAACGTATTCTAGGTTAGTTGGCATGATTACTCTTTTAACCATAATACTGGTGCTGATTCTATAATACTAGTTTTCATACCAAATGAAAATAGAATCTTTTGTGAATTTTTTAATATTTGTATATTACTTCATATTTGCAGCTGGTTTCATCCTAATCACTTTCTACTAACAAGAAAAACCCGACACGATCTTGACTAGATCATGTCGGGCTTCACATTCAATTACTCACAAAGCGCAATCGCTTCGATTTCTACTCGTACGTCTTTTGGAAGACGGGCCACTTCTACTGTCGAGCGAGCTGGTTTATGCTCTCCGAAGTGTTCTTCATAAATGGCATTTAACGCTCCAAATTCATTTATATCTTGAATAAACACTGTCGTTTTAATGACTTTTTGTAAACTTGAACCTGCTTCTTCCAGTACTTTGCTCAAATTCCGAAGAACTTGGTTCGTCTGTTCTTCTATCCCGCCACCTATCACTTCGCCTGCAAGTGTCAAAGGAATCTGTCCTGACGTGTACACTACACCATTCACTTTTACTGCTTGTGAATAAGGTCCAATTGCCTGTGGTGCTTGTTCTGTTTTTACATATTCCATAACTCATTACCGCCTCTCGTGAAATAATTTCCTTCTTCCAACTCGATCTTACGGTGTTTCTCATCGACTGCACGTAATTTTACTAATGAAAGATAATCATCTACCAGAACTTCTTCGAGGTGTTCGGCTTCTACCAAGACCGCCACGCCACCCAGTTCACAGTTGAATTCTTCAAGCAAGCTTTTCATGCCCTGCATCGTGCCGCCCACCTTCATAAAATCATCTGTCAACAATACTTTTTGACCGCTCTGCATACTTCTCTTTGACAGCACCATTGTTTGGATCCTGCGTGCAGAACCAGACACGTAATTAATGCTGACAGTAGGACCTTCCGTCACTTTGCTGTCTCGTCGCACCACGATGACCGGTACGTTCAAATGACGGGCAATCGCATGGGCAATCGGAATGCCTTTCGTTGCAACCGTCATAATTACGTCAATTTCTTTATCAAAGAAAGCTGTCGCAATCACCTTGCCAATTCGATCGAGAAAACGGGGATTTCCCAACAAGTCCGTCATATACAGATAACCGCCAGGAAGTAGTCGATCTGATTTTCTTAGTTCATTCATTAATGAATGAATGACTTCTTTTATTTCCTCACGACCGACTAACGGGATATATTTAATACCGCCAGCAGCACCTGAAATCGTCACTAGACGACCCGTGCGACTTTCTTCAAATGTCTCTTTCAAAATACCAAGATCTTCACTAATTGAGGATTTGGCGGCTGAATACCGGTTCGAAAAAAACGTCAAAGAAATGAGTGTGTGTGGATTTTCCAGCAAATGACGTGTCATATCAACAAGCCTTTCACTTCTTTTCCATTTCATATAATACCGACTCCTAAATCCGAATGATTTATAAGTAGATTATCATAATCGTCCGGCATTAATCAACTACAATAGGTTCCCCAAGCATACGCACGGCATGTACATCTTGGCAAAACCCTTTCAAGGCATTTACTATTTTCGGCACACGCGATTCATGTTTCACCAGCCCGAATACAGTTGGACCGCTACCGCTCATTAAAACAGCGTCTGCTCCAAAACGCTCCATTTGCTCCTTGAGTATGACAACTTCCTTATGAAGACCCATCGTCACAGGCTCAAGCACATTCCCTAGCGATACGCACATCTTGTCATAATTACTTTCTTGCAATGCTTCCATCATACGCTCTGTTTGCGGATGCGTAATAGAAGACAAGTTTAACTGTCCATAAATATTGCCAGTCGATACACCGATTGTCGGTTTCGCCAGCACGACCCAGCAGTTAGGTGGAGCAGGTAGATGTGTGATGTCTTCCCCTCGCCCTCTTGCAATGGCAGTGCCACCATATACGCAAAATGATACATCTGATCCAATTTCTGCACCTAGGACAGCCAGCTCATCCAAAGACAATCCGAGTTCCCATAGACGGTTTAATCCACGAAGAGTCGCAGCTGCATCTGAACTTCCACCAGCCAATCCTGCTGCAATTGGGATATTCTTATCTAGAGTAATTTCAACTCCATAATCCAAGCGATAGCGTTTGCGCAATAAATCCGCTGCTTGGTACGCCAAGTTTTTGCGATCATTCGGCACAAATCGATGAGATGACTGAATCGTAATGGCTTGGTCCGTCGTAGGACGGAGCCAAATACGGTCAGCTAAATCAACCGTTGTCATAATCATCTCGACATCATGATAGCCATCCGGCCGTTTGCTCAACACATCTAATGTTAAGTTGATTTTCGCAGGCGCCTTTTCGTAAATCATGATAAAAGCTCCCTCCCCACTGCATTGTTCTTGCTCATATATTACCACAGAATGAATAGAACATAAGGAGATTAAATAAAAAAAAGAACTGCAATGGCTTTGCAGTTCATTTTGTTACGTCAATTTCCGTACCATAGTTCTGTAGCAGATGATTTCCTACAGCTATTTTTGAACGAATAGAATTTCATTTGTTATTTGCGCAAGATCTTTTCCATTGCTTTCCCCTTTGCCAACTCATCAATCAGCTTATCCAAATAACGTATTTCCTGCATCGTTGATTCTTCTATTTCTTCCACTCTAACTCCACATATAACACCTTTGATTAGCGCCCGTGAAGAATTCAACTTCGGAGCTTCCGCAAAGAAAGTTTCAAAGTCTGTCTGCTTTTCCAACTGTACTTCCAGCTCTTCTTGGCTGTATCCCGTCAACCAACGAATGATTTCATCGACTTCCGATTTTGTGCGTCCTTTTTTCTCTACTTTTTTAATATAGAGCGGATAGACCTTGGCGAAACTCATTGTATAAATCTTATGTGTAGTCATCGTTCACCCTCCGATCATCTATTACTCATTATATTTTCTACTTGAAGAACGATGTCCGACAGTAAAGCCGCGGCATGTTGTCTAGTACTTAAGCGAGGTGACTGTCCACTCCAAAGGTGAATCCATTCGGGTCGATTTTGCTTGGCAGCTTCACTACGAATTTCTGTGGTTAATGCGTTCATGATAGGATAATCCGGCAGTTCTTCTTCATAAGGTTTTACTTCGTGGATAAAGTCATTTTGAATGCCTCTTGCTGGTTTACCGCTAAATACGGATGTAATAACAGTTTGATCTTCCGTGCTTTTGAGAATGGCATCGATATGTTGTGTTGTCGCTCCGCTTTCAACAGCCGTTACGAATGCGGTCCCCATCTGAACCGCTTGTGCTCCGAGTGTAAGAGCTGCTAAGACACCTCTTCCGTCCATAATACCTCCAGCAGCAATAACCGGAATGTGTACATGATCTGCCGCCTGAGGAACAAGCGACATCGTTCCGATCATGGAATCACTGAAGCTTCCTGAAAATGTACCACGATGTCCCCCCGCTTCGCTTCCTTGCATGACAACCATATCAACCCCACACTCTTCATTGATAATTGCTTCTCTTACAGTTGTAGCAGTCCCCATCACGATGATGTTTTCTTTCTGTAGTTGTTGGACAATATCTTTTGAAGGTACGCCGAATGTGAAACTACAGACCGCTATCTCTTCTTGAATTATGACTTCCACTTGCTGATCAAAATTTGCCGTAGAGACTTCCTTTACTTCAGGCTCAGCCACGTGTAACTCTTCACGATAAGGTCGTAATAATTCATTGGCCTTTTTAATCTTATCCTTGGATATCTGTGACACCTCGGGAATAAACAAGTTGACCCCGAAAGGCTGATTCGTTAATTTCTTAATCTTATTTATTACTTCTCTCATATCTTCTGCCTTCATATAGCCTGCCCCGAGCGTGCCCAGGCCCCCCGCATTGGATACTGCAGCTATTAATTCAGGTGTGGTCGTACCGCCAGCCATTCCCGCTTGAATGATTGGGTATGTAATTCCAAGTGATTTTGTTACCTTATTGTTATTCCACATCTTGTTGAACCCCCTCTTCAATGTGTACTTTACATAGTAGCGTTGTTGTTCTTCTCTCCCTTACGTCTCATTAATATTTTATTTCCCAGCCAATAACCGATTATTGCGGCCAGAAGCATGAGTAAAATCGATAAAAGTGAATGCATGTCAGGATTAAGTAATTCCTTGAACAAGCTAACCATACCGACAAAGACACCCACGAGTAATGCCCTGCCTACATTTCCTTTCATCACATTCCCACCCCCGTTTTCTGGTTCTACCAAAGGCCCCTAGAGAATAGTCTTTCCATCATAACGTAAATCATAGAAGATTGGTGCTGCCTTGTTCGTTCTAAGTAATAGAAAAAGAGCTGCAAATGTATTTCATTCTGCAACCCTGGTATTGTACATATTATTTTATCATTGAATTGGGTAGGTACACTAAATTCGCCGCTGTACTTACATTGTCATCATTCACTGTTAGTATCACCACATAACCAGTCTTTTCCCACCCTGAATTGAACGTAGTTTCATAGTCCGTGTCAGAGTAATAGTCCGCTCCAAACTCACGTTGTGCATGCTCGTTTAATTCATTGTACATCGCAAACATTTCATCTGAAGTATGATAGGTATCTTCTCCACCCATAAAGTCATAGGTTATGAATTGTAACTTATTGTTTTCGAAGTAGTAAATTAAATCTGTATAGTAATTATACTTTGTAGTCCGATAGATCAATAATCGTTTATTTCCCTCACGTAAATTCGAAAGCAATATTGCAGGCGACTTTGATTCAACACGTATCACTTGAGCTGGATCCATTCCAAAGTGAACTCCTCTTGTCACCATAACTGGGGGCACAGGTCGGAACGCAGGATCCATAGCTCTTGCTACGAATGCAGCAATATGCGAACGAGTTAATGTTTCATTCGGTTTAAATGTACCGTCAGGATAGCCTGAGGTGATATTTTCAAAAGCCAGTTTACGCACGGCACTATACGCCGTAGAACCCTTCGATACATCTTTAAATCGAATGTCTTTTTCTTTGGTCAGTTTAAACGCGTTCGCTATGAAGGCAGCCATATGACCACGTGTCACCTTTTGCGTAGGCTTGAACGTACCATCAGGATAGCCATTGATGATTTTTTCTTTCACAGCAGAGTTGATGTAACCAGAGGAATACCTGCTCGCAGGAACATCTTTAAATTTCGTCTTTGCTTTCTTTCCATCCAACCCTGTCGCTTTAGCCACCATGATGGCGACTTCTTCGCGTGTCACTTTATCATTCAACCCAAAGCGCGCACTAGGCTCAATCACTTTATTCTCCAATAAATACATAATAGCAGTATAGTTCGGATGATTTTTCGGTACGTCTGTAAACATTTTAGAAGAAGCTTGTGTTTTAGGAGCTACTGAAAACGTCAATACGAGTATTAAAATTATTGCAAAAACCTTTTTCATGCGTATTTATCCCCTTTTTCCATAAGATGTAATGACTATATCACGTCAATTAGCTAAAATGATAAATACGCGAAAACATATTGCATTACTACACAAATGGATTAAATTCGCTAAATAAATAATTGAAATTCATGCATATATACTAATACAAATCACTTTTCTAGGGATCACAATACTACACCTTTCTATTTGACTTGTTTCTAGACTAGTCAAGTAGAAAGATGATCCTGTACATTTTTTATTCAATTGTATAAGAAGGCTAAAAATTATGATTGAACAGTAGAAAGAACTGCAAAGCCATTTCGCCTTTGCAGTTACTTTTGTCAGCCTGTTTTGGATTCTACGGACATTAGTTGGATTACTTCTTCTCCTCCACTTGTCTACTCGCCATTTCAATTGCATGTTTTACCATGTTTCCAGCATCACGTGAGCGAATACCGCCCCAGCCTTCTTTCTGCACTACATCATAGAAGCCAAGCTCTTTCGCGATTTCTTCTTTCAATTGATCTGACATGACGCCTTTTCTCGCCATTATAGTTTCCTCCTTTTCGGCTGACATATGTAGTGTATGCCGTTAAGGGTAAATTACACTTCATTTATGTAACATAATAAAAAAACCCGCCAGAACATTCCGGCGGATTCACTAGAGAATAAATTAAAATAGCATAATAAATTATTTGATGATAAAGGCCGTTTGGTCCGAACCATCAAGGACTGTTATTTCAACCGCTTCGGTTAAAATATCAGCATAGCTGTAAGAAACTCTTTCAAACGCATTGTCATCCTGATCCAACTCTACTACGAAAACGGCACGATACGTATCGCGCAAAACTCCAGCATGTTCAATCGTCTTCTTACGACCACCATTTGCTTTCAAGTGGAGACGTTTCCCTAAATGAGCGTCCAGTGACTTTTTAATGTCTGCTAATGTTTTTGGCATGTTACTTACACCTCACTAAATACAAGCATAACATTTTTACATGCGTTTGTCAACAAAATTTTTATTTTAACAGTTTGTCTATGTCTTTGTCAATAACTTTATGATGAATTTCACTATTTTTTCATATGAAATTGTCATTAATTTTATTCCGGTTTTAGCTTGCCAAAGTGAGGGTATAGTGCATTAGCCAGTTTGATGAACTCGGGTATCGATAATGTTTCCCCTCTTCTGATCGGATCAATACCTGATTGAACAAACGCTTGCTGAATCAATTCCTTTTTTTCCTGTCCTTCAGGGAGTGAGGACTGGAGGTTGTTCCACAGTGTCTTGCGGCGATGCAAGAACGATCCTTGTGTCACTGTGAATAAGAAGTCTTCATCCGCCACAGGAGCGTGTGGCTCTTCTCTACGCGTCAAACTAAGAACAGCTGACTCTACATTCGGTTGCGGAATGAACACCGTCTTCGGTACAATCATAGATACTTCTGCATCCATATAATACTGGACAGCGATTGATAACGAGCCATATGCCTTCGTGCTTGGTACTGCTGTAATTCGATCTGCTACTTCTTTTTGCATCATAATGACAAGCTGGCTTACGCGTGCTTTTTCCATTAGGAACTTCATGATGATCGGCGTTGTAATATAATACGGTAAGTTGGCCACGACTACGATGTCTTCATAGTCTGCGAACTGTTCTTCAATTACTTGATGAATATCCGCTTTGAGTACGTCTTGATGAATCACGGTGACATTTGGATATGGTGACATCGTATCTTCGAGTACAGGTAACAGGCGGTCGTCTATTTCAAATGCTACAACCTTCCCTGCCTGCCGTGCGAGATGCTCTGTTAACGCACCGATTCCCGGTCCTACTTCAATGACTCCTGTGTCTTTCGTAATCACTGCGCAAGAGACGATATTATGCAGTACGTTCGAATCCACCAAGAAATTCTGACCTAAACTCTTCTTGAATGAAAATCCGTGTTTCTGTAAAATCTCTTTCGTTCTCACTGGCGTTGCTATGTCTTTATACATCTGTTTTCATTTCCTCCTCGTCGAGAACTTGTACCGCTTCATTTAACTTGGTGACAGAAATCCGGAACATCTCCAGTCGTTTCTTCAATCCTTTACCGTTTACCTGCCCAATATGCAATAACTCCGACAGACGTTCTCTTCGCTTTCTGGAGTCAGTGTGACCGATTAATCTGGCTTCTAGTAATGTTGCCATCGGAATCTCTTCTATTGTATGCTCACTCACCGTGTAAACAGAAGCCAATGCTTGACGAATTGCTTCGTCATTCGCATGTTCAATTCCTACTCCACGTCCATTTTTCGCTATAGTTTCTTTCTTCGGTAAAAATGCATGTTTTACATCGGGGATCTGTTCTTCGATAATTGCTCGAATACGTCGGCCTGGGAAGTCTGGATCGGTAAAGACAATAACTCCACGCGTCCGTTGTGCGTGACGAATCCGCTCAATCGTCTTTTCTGAAATTGCCGACCCATTTGTTTCAATCGTATCCGCTCCTGTCGCGCGTTTGACAGCTACAGTATCAGACTTCCCTTCCACCACAACTACTTCTTCTATATTCACAATATTCCTCTTTTCTTACGATATCATTCTTTCTATTTTACTGTGTTTTTTCAATTCTGTACACCATACCGGTAGGAAACGGAAAAAAACCGATAAGAGGAAGAGTTTTCTTCCCCTTATCGGTACACTATTATTAGTTAATGACTTTAATTTTTACTTGACGACGGCCAAATGAGTAAGCCGCTTCTTTTGTAGGCATGTGTAAATCGATACGGTTTCCTTTGATAGCGCCACCTGTATCTCCTGCGATTGCATAACCATAGCCTTCCACCCAAACTTTAGAGCCTAGTGGAATTACTCGTGGATCAACTGCGATTAATTTCATATTCGGATTCGCACGCAAGTTAATACCTGTCGCTGTGATTCCTGAACATCCATTACAATAAGCTGTATATGCACTTGCGTTCGCATAGAATTCTTTTCCACCGCTTGGCTCGCTACTAGTACCACGTGATACTGCTACTTGCGCTTTTGCTGGTGTACCGGAAGATTTTGCCGTTGCATTTGTAGATGCTTTTGCTGGAGCTGCAGTCGCTACCTCTACTTTTGGTGCTTTAGCTCCTACATGAACAACTTTATGTGTAGGTTCTTCTACCATCGTCTTACCAACTAATTCACGAGAAACTACTTTTCCATTCTTTTTCGTAATTTGGAATTTCTTTTGTAGTTTACCCTTTTTACCGTTAGTGACAACTTTTTCTTTACCTTTAAGCATAGTCATATCTGTTTTTCTTTTAGTTTTGAAGTCTGCTGTTTCTTCAACTACATCCGTGATTTTTTCTACACGTGCAATTTTAACCACTGCATTAGATGCTGTCAACTTTGCACTTGTATCGCCTTCTACTTTATCCAAGTTTGCAAGTCGAATGTTTTGGTCTGTCAAAAACTTTCTTACTGTAGTTTGAGTTGACCATACTGTACGCTCTTTACCGCCGTCTTTGACAGTGACAGGGAATGCTTTAGCAATTGCAATGGGTTGGTTTTCTGTAATTTTGGTTTCTAGAGCCGGTTCGATTTCGTCATGTGTAGCAACTTCAATCTCCGCTGTTTTAAGTACATCATTTACGGTAGCTTCTGTTGTCCAAAGTTCTTGAGTCTCACCATCTACATCAATTATTACTTTGTTTGCTTTTTGCCATTTGATTTCTGTATCGTTTTCAAGCGGTGTGTTAACTGTCGGTTCTACTAGATCATGTTTTTGTACTTTTACGTCATTAGCCGCTAGTACTTCTCCCACTGTAGCTGCTGCTGTACGTAATTCTATTTGCTTGCCATTAAGGTCCATTGAAATGTTTTTCTTTTTTCCGTCAATCAATACGAGTGACGTTGTTGCTACGAATAATGCCATTGCCATAAATAAAATTCCAATGCGCATAAACTTAGTGTTCTTCTGAAACATGTTAAGAATTTCCCCTTTCATTACTCGGCTGAGTATATAGCGTTTAATTTACACTGTCAAACTTCCAAACTACTAACCGTTTATAGCTAGAGATATTTCAGTTTTAATAGACAAATAATTGACATATGTCGTTCACTGAATCTTAAACAGTTGTAATGCATTTGCAGACGTTTGCTTTGCTACTTCCTCAACCGACACTTCTTTCAACCGCGCAATTTCCTCCGCCACTAATGTGACATAGGACGGTTCATTGCGCTTCCCTCGATAAGGATGCGGTGCTAAATATGGTGCATCCGTTTCGATCAGTAGCTTATCGAGTGAAATCTCTGTTGCTACTTCTTTCGGCATTCTAGCATTCTTAAACGTCACAGGTCCGCCTAGCGAAATAAGAAAGTTCATTTCTATACATTGTTCAGCTGTCTCAACACTACCGCTGTAACAATGCATAATCCCACCGACTTCCGCTGCATTTTCTTCCTGTAGAATACGAACTACGTCGCCTGTTGCGTCGCGATTATGAATAATGATTGGCAATTCTACTTCCTTTGCCAGTCGTATCTGCTTACGGAATAACTCTTGCTGTATATCTTTTGGTGATTTATCCCAGTGGTAATCGAGACCGGTTTCTCCAATGCCGATGACTTTCGGATGAGCCGACAACTCCTTGATCCAGTTCAGATCACTTTCTGTGCAATCTACTGCATCAACAGGATGCCAACCAATCACTCCATAGATGAATGGGTATTGTTCTACTAACTTCATGGCTTTGTTAATAGTTTTCGTATCAAACCCAACTACGACCATTTTTTCTACGTTTGCATCAATTGCACGTTGAATGACTTCTTCCACGTCTTCTTCGTATTGATCTGCATTTAAATGAACATGTGTATCAATAAACATAGTATCTCTCCTAACACTGTTTTCTATTCTAGTAGCTTTGATTATGTCTTTCATCTCATTTGTATTACAGTTGTGTAACAAAGAGTTTGTCTATTCTGTCTACCGTGTTCAAAATGCTTTACTACCAGACATGCGCAACTAGTAGGTGGTGCGTGGAAAACTTTTAGCTTTTATAGGTTTGATGTAACAATTGTGACATCAAATAAAGCTAAGTGGATACGTAAGCCTACCGCGATTACCAAAGTGAAGATAATTATTATACAGCCCTACTGCCCTACTTTCCTTCTTACTCATCAACTAACCAAACCATTACACAACAAGCACTAATCACTCATGCGCAACAACAACATAACTCCGCATCCTACTCTCCAATCACTTACATGATGCCTAAAATAAAAAAACTGCCACGAGAAGTCGTTGATTCCAACTTCTAATGACAGCTTTATTACGTGATTAATTATTTTACTTGTGCACCATTCTCTAATGCAGGATCAACTGTCGCAAGTTTTAGCACGCTATCTTTTTCGCCTGCTAAAATCATACCTTCTGATAATTCTCCGCGCAGTTTAACCGGCTTCAAATTTGCTACGACGATTACTTTCATGCCTACTACGTCTTCAGCGCTGTAATGCTGCGCAATGCCAGACACTACTTGACGCTGCTCGTAGCCTAAGTCCACTTGTAGCTTTAACAACTTGTCGGCTTTTGGCATTTTTTCACACGCCGTGACAGTTGCTACACGCATGTCTACATTCATGAATGCGTCAAACGTAATTTCATTTGTTTCTTCTTTCACTTCTTCCACTTTCTCTTCTACTTCAGCAGGTGCTGTGATTGCCATTTGTTTACGGATGTACTCGACTTCTACTTCTGTCTCTAAACGCGGGAAGATCGGAACACCTTTGTTGATGACAGTCGTGCCTGCAGGAATCTCGTAGCCTTCATCTAATGTAACCCAGCCCAATGACTCTTCAGATAGACCCAATTGTTCTACCATTTGTTTTGGTGCGTTTGTCATGAATGGCTGCAAAAGTACCGCTGTATGATGAAGCGATAGCGCCAGGTGGTACATAACCGACGCCAATTTCATGCGATCTTCTTCTGATTTTGCCAATACCCATGGAGATGTTTCGTCGATATATTTATTTGTACGAGAAATTAATGCCCACACATCGGAAAGTACGACACTGAATTGCATCTTTTCCATAGATGTCTCGTATTTTTTCACTGTGTGCTGGATCATGTCGCGTAACGGTGCATCAAATTCAGTCGGTACAAGACCTTCTGTCAGGACTTCACCATCGAAATATTTATTAATCATAGAGATTGTTCGATTCAATAAGTTCCCTAAGTCATTCGCCAAGTCATAGTTAATACGCTCGACAAATGCTTCCGGTGAAAATACACCGTCTTGACCAAATGGTAATTCACGAAGCAAGAAGTAACGTGTAGCATCAAGGCCATAGCGTTCAACGAGCATTTCTGGATAGACGACATTGCCTTTAGACTTCGACATTTTGCCATCTTTCATCATGATGAAACCATGTGCAAATACTTTCTTCGGCAACGGTAAATCGAGTGCCATTAAGAAGATTGGCCAATAAATCGTATGGAAACGAACGATATCTTTCCCAACCACATGAACATCCGCAGGCCAGTATTTATTGAATAAAGACTCGTCATCGGACATATAACCGAGTGCTGTAATGTAATTCGTCAATGCATCGACCCAAACGTAAATCACATGTTTTGGATCTCCAGGCACTTTAATTCCCCAGTCGAATGACATACGGGAAACAGATAAATCTTCAAGTCCTGGTTTGATGAAGTTATTGATCATTTCATTTTTACGTGATTCAGGTTCAATAAATGTAGGGTTTTCTTCGTAATACGCTAGAAGACGGTCTGCATACTTTTTCATATTGAAGAAGTATGACTCTTCTTCTACGCGGTGAACCGGACGACCACAGTCTGGACAGTTTCCATCTACCAATTGAGACTCGGTAAAATACGATTCACACGGAACACATTTCCATCCTTCATACTGTCCTTTATAAATATCTCCATTATCGAGGAACTTCTTAAATATCTTTTCAACGATTGTCTTATGACGATCTTCCGTCGTACGGATCAAGTCATCATAAGAGATATCCATCAGTTTCCACAAATCTTTCGCGATGTCTGCAATGCCATCGACATATTTAATTGGAGGTAGGCCTTCTTCTTCCGCTTTTTCTTGAATTTTCTGGCCATGCTCGTCCATTCCAGTTAGAAATCTGACATCATAGCCACGTAAACGCTTATATCTCGCCATTGCGTCCGATGCGATTGTCGTGTATGCCGTTCCTATGTGAAATTTCCCACTTGGATAATAAATAGGTGTAGTGATGTAAAATGTTTTAGATTGATTCTCCACGCGTAATTCCTCCAAATAATTAATGTATATATTCATTTTATAGGATGTTGCACAAAAGTGCCATGTTCTCCTCCGAACCCGTATGTTTTTATAACTTCTTTCAGCTTGCTCACTGACTGCAATCCTCATACCTTCAACATCTTTCATTTTTTACCTGTCAAAAAGTTATTAAAAATTAATAGTGTTTATTTGAGTTATGATGATTGACGATTATTGGAAGAGTTGGTATGATATTTAACAGACAAGAGAAATATGTCGAATTTTGACGAATGCTAAATCAGGAGTGTAGGAGGAATTTTTTTCATGAAGTCTACTGGAATTGTACGAAAAGTTGATGAGCTAGGCCGCGTTGTGATCCCGATTGAACTTCGTCGTACGCTCGGTATTGAGCAAAAAGACGCGCTAGAAATATACGTGGACGACGACAAAATTATCTTGAAAAAGTACATGCCGAATATGACATGCTCTATTACAGGAGAAGTGTCAGATGATAACCTTCGTCTGATCGACGGTAAGTTAATTTTGAGTCCTGAAGGCGCAAAACAATTGATGGATGAAATTCAAAATAAAATCAATTGATTTGTAAAAAATCCTGATCGCTTACGCGTTCAGGATTTTTTTGTCTTATTCTACGTGATATGCCTGATAAACATCCCGTTTACTCAACTCACGGATATCCGCCACTTCCTTGATCGCATCTTTCGAACGAATTTCCTTTTCTTCTATTACATGTTCGACATGCTCCTTAATCGATAAGTCTGTCCACCAAGCAGTCGCGACTTCGTGTTGCACATTCTCATTACCTTCCACAACCAAACAGAACTCGCCTCTAATTTCATTAGATTCTGCCCACTCAACTGCTTCTGCAATTGTCCCTCTCAACAACTCTTCAAATCGTTTCGTCAATTCGCGAGCCATCACAATCTTTCGTTCGTCCCCAAATTGTTCTGCTAAACTGCGCAATGTCTGTTTTAAACGATGTGGCGCCTCGTAAAATAATAATGTTTCTTCATAGCGCTGTAATTTCTCCAGCTGTGTTTTTAGCTCTTTCTTTTGGCGCGATAGAAACCCAAAAAACAGAAACGGTTGCGGTGTAATGCCTGAAGCTACTAATGCTGTAACAGCTGCGTTCGGTCCCGGAACGGAAACGACAGCGATTCCCTGTTCAATCGCTAGTTCCACAAGATCTGCACCAGGGTCTGAAATACATGGCATTCCTGCATCACTGACAATAGCAATATCTTTCCCATCTTGAAGGTGTTCTATAATTCTTTCTCCCGCCACACGTGTATTATGTTCGTGATAGCTGATCAATTGTGTAGTAATCTCAAAATGATTACATAATTTGATCGTATTACGCGTATCCTCGGCCGCAATATAATCAGCTTCCTGTAAGATGCGGACTGCACGGAATGTCATGTCTTCGAGGTTGCCGATTGGTGTGCCTACAATGAACAACTTCCCGAACTTTGTTGCTTCGGCACTCTTTTGTGACGTAATCATATGGACCGCTCCTTTTTTATATACTGTTCTTTTTCCTTTCGGGTTAATTGCTTAAACTGATATTCTGCTTGCATCGCTTGTCGCTGCGTTTCAAATGATTCTTGATAAATATATTTTACAGGCAGGCGCCCTCTCGTATACTTTGCACCTTTTCCTTCATTATGTACACGCAAGCGTCGTTCTAAATCATTTGTATATCCAGCATAATACGATCCGTCATTACATGTCAGAACATAGAAGAAGTGTTCATTCTGCTCCATACAATAACTGCCTCACTTCTTCTGTATACTCTCCATTTTCGCTGTAGACATATAAAGGAGGTAGGATTTTCAGATCAGGTTTTCCATCCTTAATGGCTTCGATTAATAGTGTATTCGCTTCTTTTCCTTCTTTCGGATAGACGAAACGAATGCGCTTTGGCTCTAGACGATACTGCCTCATCGATGTAATGATGTCGAGAAGTCTACCGGGACGGTGAACAAACGCTGCTTTTCCACCTTGTTTCAACAACTCACTTGCAGACTTCACCGCTTGATCCAATGTCAGCTCCACTTCATGCCTAGCAATCGTATAATACTCACTTTTATTTCTAGCACTTGCTTCATTTGCCGGGAAATAAGGCGGATTGCATGTAACGGCATCATACAACTCATAACCAATTTTTTTCGCAATACCTATGACGTTCCCATTTTCAATCGTAATCTGCTTTTCTAGACCGTTAAGCGCTATACTTCTCTGCGCCATATCCGCTAAGCGTTCTTGTAATTCAATACCAATGATTTCGCCTTTTGTACGAGCACTCAAGAACAAAGGAATTACACCATTACCCGTACACAAATCTACAATTTTTCCACCACGAAACGGCATATAGGCAAAACGTGCTAACAGCACTGCATCTAATGAAAAGGAAAAAACAGAAGGACTTTGAATGATGCGCAAGTCCTCTGCTAATAAATAATCCAGTCGTTCATCACTTTGTAGGTCCACAATCTACACTCCTTCATTCAAAAGAAAAAGCCAATACCTAAAAATAGGAATTGACCTCTCAACCGTTCTGTTTATTTAAGAATGACAGGCAGAATAGACAATCTTCACCTTTACGGCTACTGCCGTAATGTACATTGCACACATGAAAACCTTCATTGTACAAGCGAGCCAGATTGTCTACGCCTTCGCCCACATCAAGCTTCTTTGGACGTTCATCACGCGCGGCCTCTTCTATTTCTTGTGTAATCTTATCGATTTCATCGAGTCGCGTTCGCAGATGATGGTTTTCCAGACGAAGCGAGTGGTTTTCTTCAGTCATCTTTGCAACAAATCCAATGAGTTCCCTGAATTGTTTTTGCATAGAATCCAACTGTTGTTCAAACTCCATTACCCTGTCAAGAAAGTTCACTTCTTTCAACTGTTCCACCTCATCATTTAGTCAATTGAGCTGTTTCTTTCTGTAAGTCCTCAATCTCGCTCCACGCATATTCTACTACTCGTTCAAATGCTGGTATATTCACTTGAAGCACACGCTCCAATAAGTTCAGTCCGACTACTTTTCCTACTCCATCTTGTGTAATTACTTGTTTACCAAGATCAGGCATTAACGCTTTTGCTTCTTCATATGCGTCATTTTCATACTTCAGACAACACATCAAGCGACCGCATAGACCGGAAATCTTCGATGGGTTCAGCGAAAGGTTTTGATCTTTTGCCATCTTAATGGATACCGGCTCAAAATCACCTAAAAATGTTGAACAGCAAAGCATTCTACCACACGGTCCAATACCGCCTAGCATTTTTGCCTCATCTCGTACACCAATTTGGCGCAATTCAATTCTCGTCCGGAAAATGGCGGCAAGATCCTTCACTAGATTACGAAAGTCCACACGACCTTCAGCAGTGAAGTAAAACACAATTTTATTTCGGTCAAATGTATATTCTACATCTACTAAACGCATATCCAATTGATGTTCTGTAATTTTTTCTACGCAGACATCAAATGCTTCATTTGCTTCTTGCTCATTTTCTTTCACACGTTCACGATCACCCTCATCTGCAAGACGAATGATCTTTTTCAGTGGCAAGACGACATCTTCATCATCTATTTCATTACTTCGACTGGCTACTTTACCGTACTCTACGCCTCTTGCGGTTTCCACAATAACATAGTCGCCAATTTCAATCGGCATATCCAATGGGTCAAAATAATATAACTTTCCCGCTTTTTTAAAGCGGACGCCTACGACTTTAAACAAACAATAACCCCTCCTGCATAGTAAGCACCAATTGTTCTAGTAAAAGCGTACGATTCATATTTTGATGCAATCGTTTTTTCGCCTGCAAGACGGCATCTATTTTAACAGTTAAACTGCTATAAGTATTTTTGACAGAATGTCCTGTGAAGACTTCCAATTGATCGGGATAGGATATAGTCGACTGCAACCCTGCTTTGACCGCCACAATATCACGGTATGCAAAGAGAAGTAAATCGAGTCCTTGTTCACAATCACTTTTCTCCTTCATGAAAGGCATCCAATCTGTCTGAATGAACAACAATGCCTCACCTGGAGTTCGCTGTTCAATTGCCTCTACTAATTTTAACACTAATCTCCGTCTCTGTACAAAGGAATCTTCTTGTGCCATTTCATAAGCCGCTTCGACATTTGCTGTCATCATCGTTACAGTGGATGCCATAGAGGCTGTAACTCCTTTTTCTACGAGACTTTCAATACTATTTTGACGATTCATCGACTGTAGTGAAATCCGCTGACAACGTGATTGAATTGTCGGCAATATGGATGGATAGGAGTTTGTAAGCAAAATAGCTGTGACGTTTCCTTCAGGTTCTTCTAGAAACTTCAGCAATGTATTGGCTGCTGAAGAATTCATTCTTTCCGCATTCACAATCACATATACTTTCCGTCCTTCTTCATATCCTTTTTTCGTCATTTTCATAATCAACTCAGACATTTGATCCTTTTTGATGTCCTGTCCATCGGGTCTGATTAGTACTACATTTGGATGATTACCCGATTCTATACGTTTACACGAGTGACATGTTTCACATGGAACATTTTCTTTTGGATCCATACATAATAATAATTTCGTAAAATATTGCGCAACCGCTTCTTTTCCTGCACCATTTGAACCATCAAATATATAGGCATGTCCAATACGCTGTCTTTTGTGAATCATAGTTAGTCTATCAATAACTTGCTTCTGAGACTGCAATGCATGGTCGTGCAACTTCTGTGACATGCAAGCCCCTCCTTAGTTGGTAAAGATGTTGCAAAAAACCCCGTGCTACATATGATTGCGGCACGGGATCACGTATATAAATTGACAAGAAGACCTTTGATTTCACCTATTTTGGCAAGTAAATCAATGGATGATTCTTCTTCATCCAACAGCGCTTCCGTCAACGCGATTAGTTTTTCATCTATTGTTTGGACAAGATTCAACCGGCGACCTTCACCGAATTGGTTCCATGTATGAGATTGTGTTAACTCAATACCTGAATCTACTGCTTCTTTCAAGAAACGTTTGATTAGCATCTTGTACTTCGCCATATCACGTAAATTCCGAGATCTTGCGAGTCGATCCCCGGCACTTGAGATGTCCCCAAACAACCGTGTAATCTGTTCTCCTTGCAGACGCAATCCTTGTTTTTCTACCATTTGTCCAAATTTGGCATTACCTTGTGTATGCCGAAGGGGATCAGGAGGTAACTTATCCAATCCTGTACGGTATTCACCATTGACTTTCATCAGCATTCACCTCTAGATTAAAAGTGGTGGAACTGTTCAATTGGCAAGACAAATACAGTAGCTCCCCCTACTTCAACTTCGATTGGGTACGGAATATATGAATCAGCATTACCACCCATTGGTGAAACTGGTGCGACCATTTGATCGCGAGAACGACAATTATCACGAATTAAATCCAATGCCTTGGAGACTAAGTCATCCTCCACACCCATTAGAAACGTTGTGTTACCTGCGCGAAGAAATCCACCTGTACTGGCTAATTTTGTATTCCGAAAATCACTTTTAGTCAATGCAGAAGATAATCGGTTACTATCCTGGTCCTGTACCACTGCTACAATCAGTTTCAAAGTACTCTCCCCTTTTCCGATTTCTTAAAAAAATATATTTCTTCTTTATTATATCATGGATTCTTATGTAAGTTGACTTCTGAACTTACAATTTGCCAAACATTTTCAATTACTTGTGCTGGTAATAGTTGTGCATCCACCACCTGGATTCGCCCTTCATTCCCTAGTATCACTTCCAGATAGCCTTTGTACACTTTCTCATGAAACTCCAGCGTTTCCAAGTCCAGACGGTTCTGTTCACGATCTTTGTCTTTCCATATCCGAGTTAATCCTACTTCAGGTGGCACATCGAAGAATATTGTGCAATCGGGCATATATTCCTCAATCGCGAACAAGTTGATTGCTAGTACTTCATCTACGCCTAGTCCACGTGCAAATCCTTGATATGCTAATGAACTGTCAATGAAACGATCACATAATACAATTTTATTTTGTTTCAGAGCAGGTATAATTTTCTCTACTAAATGTTGTCTACGCGCAGCCGCATACAGCAACGCTTCCGTCTTGCCGTCCATCGCACTGTGAGTTGAATCCAAGATGACTTCTCGAATTTTTTCTGCAATAGGAATTCCACCCGGTTCTCGTGTCATAACCACATCTTCTCCATGTGCCATTAAGCGCTCTGCTACTTTTTGCAATACGGTAGTTTTACCAGCCCCTTCCGGCCCTTCAAAACTAATGAATAATCCTGTCATCTTCTTTTCCCCTATCTATTCAAAAACTACTTTTATTTGTTTCATCTCTCGATTGATGGCTCCTTGAAATCTACAACCGGCCATTAATAGATCGTATATTTGTACCATGTGTTCTTGGTTAATACGCTCTCCAGCACATAAAAGTGGAATGCCTGGCGGGTACGGAATAATTGCGGCCGCTGCCACTTTTCCAATTGCGCTCTGCATACTTACCCATTCCATATCCATCGTATGAAGCTGATTTGCTGTATATACTACCGATGATGGAGAACTGTTTGACAAAGAGTTATTGATCCGTACTGAGGTAATCTCTTTCTTCGCTACGCAGTCCATCGCTTTCTTAAATTTGTCCACCACGTCACCGAAATATTCTTCATCCCCTGCTTTCACCAATGGCAGTACAAGCAACACTTGGTATAGATCCGCCAACTCAGGATAAATGCCCTGCTGCTCCAATGCCTCTTGCAAGACGTATCCCGTATGACCTGCTGCGCGTATGAGCAACTTCAGTTGATCGTCAGTTTCCACAACTTCGACCTGCGCCATGTTGCATAGACCTTGAATTAAATTCCTTCTATACAATTGAAAGCTATCATAGTCTTTTTCATCATACGTCTCTGCATAATACCTTGCATCATCCAAAGATGCCATCATTAAATAAGATGGACTGCTTGACTGTAACATCTGGAGGTAATGTGCTACTCTTTCTACCTTTACAAATTTTGAACGTATATGTAAAAATGATGCCATCGTCATCGCCGGTAATGTTTTATGCGCAGACTGAACGACCAGATCTGCTCCGAGTTCAAGTGCGCTCTTTGGAAATGCGTCATGTACTATAAAGTGTGCTCCATGCGCTTCATCAACGAGAATTGGTATACTATAGCTATGACATACTTCTATAATCTGTCTAAGATCTCTATTTATTATTCCGTAATAAGTAGGCGTGGTAAAAACGGCTGCTTTTACGTCGGGATACTGTGCGAGTGCTTCTTTTACAGTCTTCAAGGAAACCGTTCCAGCGGTTTGCGTCTGTTCATCCCAATCTGGCGATAGAAACACTGGATTCGCACTTGTCAGTTCCAGTGCATTGAATATAGATTTATGTGCATTACGTTGTACCATTACCAAGTCTCCAGGCTGAACTGTTGCATACAGCATAGCCAGGTTTCCTACAGTCGAACCATTCACCAGAAAGAAACTCCGTTCACTTCCATAAAGACATGCCAACTTGTCTTCTGCTTCTTTAATCGCTCCTGTCGCTTCATGCAAGTCATCGAGTCCTGTCAGTTCCGTCAAATCATATGCAAGGGCTTGACGCACAGCAACTGGCAAATCGGATAATGCGCCACCTTTATGTCCAGGCACATGGAATGACACAGGACTCCGGTCATGGAAATTCTGCAAAGCTTGCACAAGTGGACGCTCTTGATACTTCATCTATTACGCACTCCTTTACTTTCATTCAGTATAGCAAAAAGCGACACTCCTGAGTAAAGGAGAATCGCTATTTGTATGAACCCATACTTACAGCTGTAATTGCTGTAAGTGTATTTCGGTTATTTTTTATGTAGTACTACTACAGACTTCTCTGAATGTGTTTTCTGTAATATTGCTTGTAACACGACAGCGACAAGGAAGGATCGTGATAATGTATATCTCCTTCTATATCACTCTCTATAAAAAATCCCCTTCAGATTCTTCAAGCGAACGAGACTTTCCTAATTCACTAGAAATGTGTCGTATATTCTTTGATTCGTTGTATCTAGGATCGATGCCGCCATAATAAAAGATATATGGTGCTTGAAAAGTTGCTCCACATATCTTTTGTTAAAGCATTCATAGCGATCTGTGTATCCTCACGAAATATTTGTATTAAAAAATATTTCTCCGATTGGTTTATTGAGCACATCTGAAATTTTCTTCATTGTTTTAGCGCTTGGATAGTAAGCTCCATTCTCTATTTTGGATAATGCTGTACGCCCGATGCCTACCCGCTCAGCCAGTTCAGCCTGCGTCAGGTTCATTTCTTTCCTGAGTTCTTTTATATGATTGGCAAACATCCCATTTTCTCCTCTCACTCTCGCTTTGTAATTGACTGCTTTATTCAGGAACTCCAATGTGGATGTTTCCATTCCACCCATTCGCCATAATGAAACCCTCATTTGCCCCTCTTCGGCTGCAATTTTCATCCATTGGTACAAAGTCTGCCGATCTCCGTACCAAACAGTGAACGTTTCACCATGTTTATCCTGGTAATCAAAGTACATACCGCCACTGGATGGATCTCTCATAGGTATAACTTTGCTTTTCTCAGCAAGATCTTCTGCCTCTGTTTCAGTTAGGGTTTTCATCTCATCTTTTCCGTGCAGCCAACTAAAACCGCCAGTTGATAGGGCGATAACCGGTTGGCCAGGTAGAGTTTTCATTTTATTCACTACTATTCGGATGAATTCGTCATCTGCTTTCGGACCCGGCTCCGAATGGCCTCCATATAAATTATATGCCATCATGACGTAGACTGGTCCTACCGGAAAATTATATTGTTCCACGTGTAAATTTGGTTCCAATAGAATACGTAACGGTTTTCCTTGTGCTTGAAGAACGTCATATAGCTCTTTATAAAATTGAAGCAAGTTGGGTAGGTCTTCTTTACTTATATTTTCATAGTCTATTTCTAGACCTTCAAATTGATAGGCATCGACATATTCCAAAATATTATCAATATGTCTTTTGCGACTTTCTGGTGTTTCTACCAAGCGTCCAATTAACTCAGAATCTTTGTGCACGACTGTTCCATCAGGTAGAAACTGGTCATTTACAATCGTTAAATCGAGAGGTATATTACGTTCCTTTGATAGTTTCTTCATAGCGTCAATAGCATCGTCCATTTTGTCTCGCAAGTACACGTGATCCTCTTCATCAAAATAGGCTGCAAAAACCTGTGCCCTATCTACACCTTGAACTTGTCGGAGGTCTTCCACACCACTTTGCCATTGCCATTCCGTCACCCAAGCTGAAAATTCCAATTCATCTAGAACTGATACATCCATAGTTTGCTGCTTTTTTTCCTGGCATCCACTAACAAAGAAACAGGAAATTACAATGAGTAATATTTTTTTATTAGTAAGCAATGAAATCTCCGCCTTTTCAGTTCATGCCAGATATTAGAAATTATCAACTACCCAGTTCATTGCCGACTTAATTGATCCAACAAACGTATACATTAGTTGCTGTGGTTTTTGTATTTCATTTGTAAATAATATCGTCTGCGCAACATCGCTGTTAGCCAAAGAAGCAATCGTCACATCACTGAACTGTGCATCATGAATTGGATCATTAAATTCTCCTGGTATCGATGTAGAACCTAGTGCTAGTTTTCCAGCTTGGATCTCTCGATTGACGACTAGCTTATTGACGACCTTTCTGTCATTCAGCCAGATGTTTAATTTATTATCTTGAAGTTCAATTATTAATTTCTTTTCATTAAATAATTTTTGTCGTTGTGCTTTATCTTCTATTTCTGAGGTAGTTTTATCTTGATCCGTTATTTGCTTCATTGTGACTTTCGGAATTGGTTTTGTTGCAAGTAACTCTTTCAACTGCCCTGCCACCTTTTCTTCAATCACTAGTTGATCGTTTTCAAATGCTATTTTTACATATGAATCGCCATTATCACTACGTCGTAAGTATATGGATTGTTGGCCTTCAGCAGTACCTCCCACTTTTCCTGTGAACTGTATATCCTTGTTGGTGCTTTCTGTCAGTACCAACTTTCCATGCTTTCTTGCTTTTGAAGTAAGAGTGATTGTATTATCATGAAACTCCGCTGCGCTTTCAATTGTCTTCCACTGTTTGGCTTGTTTCTCATTACCTTTTACGAAATCTACTTTTTGATTTGTATCACTTAGAATCTTCATGAGTAAATGATTCGTTGACCAAGATGTCTTTGGCTGCACGCGGCTTAGATTATATAGTTCTTTATCTCTTGTGTTGTATGCATCCCCTTCTTGATTGAAGTGCATATCAAATGTCTTTCTAATCTCTTTGTCATTGACTTCTGTAACCAATTTATTTGCTGTATTATACAGACCGTTTGCATGCATAATCATGTAGACGCCAGGCATAGTACCCAATTGTTTTTGATACACATTACGCATCTCTTCATAGTCATTTGTAATGCGCTTCTCCATTTCCACTCGGTTCTCACTCGGAATCAAGTTCTGGTCGCGAATGAAGTCCATTAAAAAGTGATTGTACGAATTGATTTCGTCTTTACTCAGTATTTCTTCGTCATCTCGAATATTCAAGAATGTCCCCTCTTTATTGAAGATATTAATGTATGTTAAACGGTTACCATTACTACCTAATTCCCAAAAGCCACTATTTTGCATCTGTTTTAGATGTGAAGGTTGAAGAAAACGCTTATCGTTCTCGTCTAATTTGTTGGTAAAAGAGAGCAATGTCGCTTTGTAGTTATACTTCTTCAACAGTGGATTAACGAATACACTCGTATCCGTACGTCCATCTTCGAAGGCAAGGAACAATGCTTTTTCAGGCAACGGTTTCTTGTTATTGTAGAAATTTAGAATATCTTGTTGAGAGATTGTCTCGTATCCTTGTTCCATCAATGCTTCCAGTTGTTGTTGCAATTGTTTTTTTGCAAATAGAGAGTCAGACCCATCCCTTGATACTCCTGGATACGAAAGAGCAATAAAACCTCGCTTGTTCTTCCACTCTTTAGTGTCTGATGCATCATAATGATTCATTTCGACAAACGTTTGGAACACAAGGAAAACAATAACCAACAAAATACACAATTGAAAAATTGATCGTCTGACTTTATGTCGATTCTTCTTTTCATAATCTAATATTTCATTACTTTTTCGTTTCATATGTCATTCTCCTTGTCTACAAATACATATAGTTATGATTTGATAGTTAGAGGATCCTTTTTCTGCTTCTTTCCCAACTTCTTCTCACGCGCTTCAATATCCTGTGGCGTATCGCGCGTTCCCCAAGTTGACTTCCAAAATGTCACCCATGCAACAGGCATCTGCCACAATAGAACAGCCTCATACATCAAAACAAAGACAAATCCGAAGACCCACAGACTGCTTTTCTTAAAGAACAAGTAGGTGGCGCTCATCATAAAGGCCATAAGAAATAGTCCCATCAGGAAAGTTGTGGGCACTATTCCATGAAACAGCGGCACATAGACTAAGTTGTATAGTACGACAACCGGTGCTGCAATTGGTACAATCAGACCCACATAAAAGAACAGAGCCATCAATACTTCCTTCTTCCAAATAAATGTTCCTGCTCGTAGTGATTCACGCAACCAAGAGCGTTTCCAGCGCATTTGCTGCTTTAAAAACACACCAAATTTATCAGGTACAACTGTTGAACAAATTGCCTTGTCTTGGTATGCCGTGCGATGTGTTTGTAGAATATAGTTGGTCATACTGCGGTCATCACCAAATGTTGCTGGCTGTCCTAAGAAAGTTTGATTTAGCCAATTGTCTTGGTTTTCGATAATTAAAGACTTTCTATAGCAAGACAGTGGACCCGATAAACAAGTGACACAGTCAAAGTATGATTCGGCTGCTTTCATGACGCGGAAAGCAATGTAATAACGTACGACTTGTAATTTAGTAATACTGTTTGTATATTTATTTTCAACATCTGTCCTCCCTGCGACTCCCCCCATTTTAGGATCTTGAAACGGCTGGACTAAATTCAAAATAGCATTAGGTTTCAAGATACTATCCGAATCGACAAAAACGACGAGATCATGTTTGGCCATTGCGACACCATCTACTAATGCCTTCCGTTTCCCCCCATTTTTCGGCATCACGTATACTTGTAAGCGTTCTTTAATTCTGTATACTTCGTCTTCACTTTCTAACTTTTCTACTGCCTTCCAAATATTTTCTACCGTGAGATCCGTAGACTGATCATCGACGACGATTACTTCTAGTTTATCGATTGGATAGTTTTGATTCAGACAACCGTATATCGTTTTTTGAATCCACTCTTCTTCATTAAAAACCGGAATAATAATAGAAACACCTGGACGATAATTAGAGTTAATTGGTACATTCCTATAGAAAGCACCAAATATATACCGGGTTAGCAAAAATGTAGCTGCAATCAGACTATAGAAATAAATGAACTTATTAAACTTGAAATAGACTAGACTTTCAAAGCGCATTAATACAATAAAGAATGAGACAAGTAAAAGACTGGCAAGTGTGAAGGTAGTAATAAATCTCCACTTTACTCGCTGGAAGTAAGAATCCAGTGACTGAACGAATTTGAAGACCAGCTTCCAAGTGATTTCGTCATTCGGCATCTTCACTTCCCGCCAACTAACTGTTCCTCGAATTCTCACCGTCGACTCGTATTCTTCCTCCATCGTTCCTTTAGGTATTTTAAAACGTAAGTTTACGACATCGCCGGCCTTCAGTGAATTCATGGACGAGTCGAAGTCCACAATCAGCTCTTTTTTGGATATTTCAATAGCTTTCACTTTCATTTTGCTACCGACTTTTTTATCTTTCATTATTACGTTGAAATCACATGAGTAGGAATCCTTCAACAGTCGATTTGCTTGGATTATTTTTCCTTCTTCATCTCTTTGCAGTATTGGAATGTTTGGAAGAAGGGTCGATTCACTAGTGTATCTACCTATTGTTTTGGCATTTGATATTTCTTTCACCATAATTCCACACCTTTCTTATAGACTCCAATACCGAATATTCTGGTCTTCAAATTCTTTTTTATTAAAGATACCTTTTATATCTACCAGTAATTGAGTAGATTCTGTTTTGAACATTTGCTGAAAATCTTCCAACATAAGCCCCCTGTATGTTTCATGTGGTACTGCCACGATCACTGCGTGCAAGTCTTTGAATTCATCAATGGAGGCAAGTGTGATGTCACATTGTTCTTTGACCGCCTGGGGATCCGCCAATGGATCTGCGACAATTGGATCGATTCCGTACTCCTTTAATTCCTTGATAATATCGAGTACTTTTGTGTTACGGAAGTCAGGACAATCTTCTTTAAAAGTAAGACCTAGTACACCTACCCTGATGGTGTTCATATTCACTTTCTGCTGTACAAGAGTCTTGAGTATTTGCTGGGAAATATACGCTGCCATAGAATCATTGATATGGCGCCCTGCTAGTAGTATTTTAGATCGATATCCGCAATCCTCTGCTTTATACGTTAAATAATAAGGATCAATTCCTATGCAGTGACCGCCTACTAATCCGGGAGAAAACGGTAGGAAATTCCACTTCGTTTTTGCTGCACGCAGTACCGCCTGCGTATCGATTTTCATTTGATTGAACAACATGGAGAGTTCATTCATAAAAGCGATGTTAATATCCCGCTGTGCATTTTCGATAACTTTTGCAGCTTCCGCTACTTTGATGCATTCCGCACGGTATACGCCAGCATTTATAATCATTTCATATACACTTGCTACAGTATTTAGTGTTTCCTCATCACTGCCAGAGACAATTTTAATAATGTTTTCCAATCGATGGACTTGATCACCTGGATTTATGCGCTCTGGTGAATATCCTACTGTAAAATCCGTACCAAATTTCAGGTTGGATGCAGCTTCAAGTTCAAGTATGCACACTTCCTCTGTAACTCCGGGATATACAGTTGACTCATAGACTACGACTGATCCCTTCCTCATATTTCGTCCTACCACCTGGCTGGCCAACTGAAGAGCTTTCAAGTCGGGAAGATTTCCAGCCTGAATAGGTGTTGGAACTGCCACGACAAAAAACTTGGCTTCTTGCAAGTCCTTTTCATTTGATGTGAATAACATGCTCGTATCACGGACTCGTTCATCTCCAACATCACCTGTTACGTCAATTCCAGCAAGTAACTGTTCAATCTTTTTTTCACTGACATCGAATCCTATTACATCAGCCACTTCAGAAAAAGCGATAGCTACTGGCAGTCCGACGTAACCTAAACCAACGACTGCAATCTTTTCTTGTTTATACATAATTTGCTCGTATAATGAATTAGCCATTCATACCATCTCCATCTTTTAGTTATTCTTCATTCGCATTAATTCTGTCATGTGTTTAAATGTGTAGCCTTGTTCGCGTAATGTATGGATAACTTTAGGAAGGGCTTCAATCGTCTGCGTGCCATCCAAGATGTGAAGTACAATGACACTTCCATCTCCCCGTTTGTTGACAATACGTTTGACAATTTCATCGGCATCGTTTGCTGTATCCCAGTCAAATGGTGTGACATCGTATAACGCAATGCTTTTATAACCTGTCGCCATTGCAATTTTTGCTGTATTTTCATCTATTTCACCAGTAGCAGGACGGAACAGCATAGTCGGTTTCGCTTGAATCGCTTCTGTAATCACTTTATGCGCTTTAACCAAATCCTCTTGTAGTTCTTCAGGTGTCATCCCTGTTACTACCTCATGGCCGTAAGAGTGACTTGCAACTTCATGGCCTTGCTCATAAATAGCGCGTGCTAAGTTTGGATTCTTCTCTACACCTTTACCAATCAAGAAGAACGTGGAAGGCACTTTCTCCCTTTTCAAAATATCGAGAATCTTTGTTACTGTGTAATCGCTTGCCCAGTCATCAAACGTAAGTGCGATCACTTTTTCTTCCGTAGGAGCATCAGAGAAGATATTTGGTTTAACATCTCTATAGTTTGGATTAATTTTAATTTCATCATAACCTGCGATTTGTTCAAGTGGCTTACGCTTAGTACCTCTATCAACAAGTTCTTTTAGTGGGATTAATTTATAACCTGTTTTTTCAACGGCTTTCGCGATATACGGAATAGCACCAACAACTTCAGGATTAATATCCGTATGCATGGAAATGATAGACCCGCGTGTTATATACCTTTCAATATATTCGCCGATTGATTTAGCACTCTGCATATCCCCTTCCCGTGGGTTGATCGTGTAATTGATAACCGCATCCATGCCAAGCTGTGCTGTTATGGCTTGAAGATCCTCATTGTATTCACCTGACCTCGTTCTGACATAACGAGGCGTTATACCGGTTTCCTTCTGAATTACTTCATTACTGAGCTTGACTTCTCTATACAGTTGCTCATAACTTATATTGCGAAGATCCTTTTGATTTAGTGTGTTGTTTTCAATTTCATGGCCACGATCTAAAATCATTTTGGCGATTTCAGGCTCTTCTGCTACCCGAATGCCCGGCAAAAAGAATGTGGCTGGAATATTGTTTTGCTCTAGTGCATCCAAAAGTGAAACCATCGTCTTTTTGTCAGCCATTCCGTTAAATGTAAGAGATAATTCCTTCCTAGTAGTCCATACATAAGAAAGAACTTCACTTTTCTCACCCACATATGGATCTATCTTTTCACTGGCTAGCGCAACCGCTGCTGAATCACCGCTCTTTTCACCACCAAACAATGGTGAACATCCTCCTACCACTAATAAAGAACTGAGAAGTAACAGTAGCGAAGTAGATTTTAATTTGCTAAGCCTATGAGATTTCCAATTTTCATAACGCATTCTCAACACCTACACTTTCTGTATCATCATAATTTTGAGACTTTTATACGTAAGACTTGAATATATAGTTCAGAGTTTGTAGGAAGTATTCTAATCGACTCATGTTAATAGGAAATTCAGAGCTGCTAATATAATATTTTATTAGTACATTTGATTTATGTTACAGATCTTATAACTATTATTTCATTGCAATACCTATCGTTCATGCCTTAGACCACTAGCTCTTCATTGGAACTGAACTGTGAACTTAGTACATTCAGATAGATGTAAGAATAGACATTCACATAGTACAAGGTTGTTTTCAATTTTAATAAGGTTATTTATTACCCCCTCTTCAGTAATTAATTATGTGTTGTTTTTCTAAACAAATTGAGCAAAAAAACTTTTGTTCAGCCTCACAACACATAATATGTTGTTTTGTACTTTTTGTCAACACATTTATTAGTTAATTGCACCAATTATTTTAATATGAAATGAACAGAGAAGTTTGTTATTCTTTAATTTCGGTTAATATGTTGGATATTACTCTATAAATTACTAAACTGAGGTACATGGAGTATAGAAGTACATATAGAAATTGTGTAAAATGGTTATATAGCATAAAATACGGTTTAGTAGTAGTGAAATATTCAACTTCTTTTCTACTTAGTTTTTTGGTAGTATAGTCTTTCAAATTTATTTTTTTCAACGTTTTGTGCATTTTCAAGTGAAGTCTTTTTACCTAAAAAATTCATTCCAGTATTTTCTGTTATTTATCAATATATAGGTTATGATAGTAGTACATACTCTTCAATATTAAATTACAAATGGCTAAGGAGAGGATCTATTTGAACGAATTTGGAAAACGCCTACGAAAATTACGTGAACAGAGACAAATGACTTTACGTTATTTGGCAGACCTAGCTGATCTGAGCTACTCTTTCATCGCTTCATTGGAAAAAGGTAGATATAACCCTTCTCGTGAAACGATTTGTGCACTAGCGGCAGCGTTAGAAGCAGATAAAAATGAGTTATTAATATTGGCAGGTTATCTGCCTAATGGAACAGTAAATCAAGCTATCTCTTCATCTAAAAATAATAAGCCGTCTCAAGAACTTGAACTAGAGAATTTATTGCAAGAACAAATATCCTTCAACGGTATAAGGTTATCTGACACAGATAAAAATGCATTGTTAGCATTCATGCAAACTATGTACAATTTAAAAAAATAATCTATTTTACCATTTTAAATTTTCCGACAATACTCAATAGTATTTTATATAAGTCTACTATATAATAACTGTAGAATGATTTTTCTATCCACATGTATAGTTGTTGATTCATATAGTATACTTCGGGCTTTATACTTTGAAGTCAGCGCTCTAGTACTTGCTGAATAGATAATTATTTACTTTTCCTTTCCCGTCGCTCGTGTCTTCATTCTATTTATTTAGGAGATGAGCAGTATGCCGGCATATATGGTCAATGGGTATTATATTTTTACATCGTACGAAGAAATGTCTTCTCTTATCCATGATATTATCCACTATTCTCTTCTACCCTCCCAACAAGATCGACATTCGTTTTCTATACTTACTGGTGACCTAGACACTACCGCACTTAAATTCCAATCAGACAATGGGCATTCCATTGCTGTACGCTATGAAAGTGAAGATGATATATACTATTCCGTATGATTAGTGAGCCAGCTTCAATCTAATTGAATAGAGATATTTACCATCTAATCCATGGGCTTTATGACATGGATTCTATTATTATTGTTTCAATTCTCTAGCCTGTTTTACTTCATATTAGAATACTGGTAATGGTTATGGAGGATGGTGCTCGAGCGGTAGAGTAGTTGATGAGGTTTATTAAGTGGTATAGCGGGGTGATAGAGCGGTGGTTATTATTCATTGAGCGATTATGCAGAGTGATTGAGCGCTCGTCGTGACTCTTTGAGCGGTTAAGTGGAACGATAGAGCACTACCCCTGATACATTGAGCAGTTAAGCAGTACAATAGAGCGTTAATCATGATAAATAGAGCGAGTAACCCAGATCTATGAGTGAGTAAAGTACAAATACATCATCCTCAATTCAATCTCTTTCCACTATTATAAAACACAAAAAAGCCACTCCCCAAAGGGAATGGCTTCGTGCCTAGCAACGTCCTACTCTCACAGGGGGAAACCCCCAACTACCATCGGCGCTGAAGAGCTTAACTTCCGTGTTCGGTATGGGAACGGG
>NZ_PDYL01000019.1:0-76933 GCF_002743035.1 Sporosarcina sp. P12(2017) | reverse complement strand
GCGTGAAGTTAGCCGGTTTTATATACGGACTCACAAATGGTCCCAGAGGCTGGTCGGCTTTTCTTCACTTCTACTATAAAAAATAGTAGCACAAACCATGGCCTTGGTTTGTGCTACTAATGTTAGTATGTTTCCACTTATCTTATTTCATAAAATACATTTCGTATCACTTGTTCCACAATCGGCCCCGATTGTGGTAGTTTTTTATCGTTGTACTGCGCAAATGGAAATTTGTTGTTCTTAAAGATAAGCACCTCACAGATTAAAAGAGATAGTGGGTTAATCCTTTACATATTTCACTAACTGGCTGCCATAACGCGATGTTTCCTATACTTTTCGGTCCAAGCTCATGACAATTTTCACATTGAGGCTTTGAATTTCTTTATTTTTTGCATTAAACCCTAATACATACTTTAGAGATAACTACTTACTTTGTCGTTTGTTAACTTCAATCGTAATAAACTCCGGCAAATAGTTGGGAGTACATCCTTTTGATACTTTTTCACCTTTGTAAAGACCCGTTTTCTCACCCAGTTTAATACAACGTGCACGATTATTTTCATCATAAACGCCTATCCAGCCTGCGGTGAAATTCATAGCCCATTGAACTTCCGGTTCTTCCTGCATAATATTCGCTTCTAATGCAGATAGCAAGTCTGCGGTGTTATCCGGCGGTGTTTGTCCAGTCCATCTCAATCGCCCTTGATAATACCAGAAAGTCCGCCTTTGAAGAGCAGAAGGACTATTTTGCCATGACTCCATCCATGCAATTTTCTTCTTGTCTTTGGCGAGCTGGTTAGCCATTAACCAATCCATTAAGTAATTTCGCTCATCAAAAGAATGATTCTGCATATCTTGATCCAGCTTATTTAGTACATCTTGTGAAAGAAGTTTTTTGTCCATAATTAAGATTGCTAGTAGTCTGGGCAAAAACTCTTCGGTTGACCAAAGTTCCATAGCTAGTTCGTGATCTTTTTTAATGTCCTTCGCAATTTTTCTTAAGTCGCCTAGCTTAGTGTTACTATTAATCTGAGATAGAATGTTTTCTGCTTTTGAAGAGGATTTTAATTGTACATCTTTTTTTTCATCCATTTTATACAACTCCTTTAGTAGAGCCATTTGTTGAATAATAGAAATGACGCATATTCAACAAGCATTCACGGCTGTAGAATAATGTAATCATTACCTCATTCATAAGGATAAAGACTCTGATATTTTTCTACTGTATGTTTAATTAAATCTTTTAAAACATTGGCATCGATATCAGCCAATTTATTTACATAAATGCAAGCCTTACTCTTCGTGTGTTTACCGAAGTTTTCTAATAACTTTTCCCTTTCTTCACTTTCATAGTCTAAATAGAGGCTAATCTTTGCCTTTCTCGGTGAAAAACCCACTAAAGGCGCATCCCCTTCGCGTCCTGATTCATATTTATAGTGATAGCTGCCAAAGCCTATTATACTAGGACCCCACATTTTTGCTTTGTAACCGGTCACCTCTTCAAAGATAGCTAATAACTGATAGGCATCCGCCTTCTTCTTCTCACTTTCCACACTTTCAATAAAGTCAGTTACACTATTTTCGTTTTCTTTCATCTTCGGTTCATTCATATATACGATCCCCTCTCCTACTCTCAGTATATACACTTGTTTACACTATTTTCATCAATAGTAAATTAAATGGCCCGTTTACGTGATCTGGACACGATCACTTATAAAGCAATCGCACCCATTTGGTGAGCAAAGTGAAAAACTACCTTCGAAACTTATCAGGGTTTTCAATCCTTGTAGAAACAACCTCTCCACAATTTAGGCAGAAGGTAAATATCTTATTAGATCCTAGTGATAACTTATTGTCTAGCGGTCTAACTGCCACAAAATCGGTACCTTTACCAAATTCAGTACCGTGACATTTGGGACATTCATTTTTATTCATTCGTATCATCTCCCGAATATTTAAATATAGAACCGAATTCATTAGACCGATTGTAGCACAGCCCTTTTACTTATATAACTCCTAGAATTCGATTACGTTACAAAAAACACTTAAAAGTTTTATATGATTTATACCCAAACTAAATCCAAATAAAAATAAGTATATTCGAAATGAATATACTTACCTTTTAGTTGACTGCTTTTCAACATGTCCCGATTGAAGCACAAACCGTATGCAAGAATTGCCCGATCATTGAAGAATGAAACTTAAAATGATTTGTAGAATCGCTGCAATAGCTACTATCCACATAATTTCTATTCGTATAAATGAATTATATGTACTGCGTTTCTTTGTAACTGCTATATCTTGTGCAACTTTGAAATTGATTGGTAAAAAGTATAAAGAAAAAATTATAGCTATTGAAAATGAAATACATAAATTTACAAGGAATTGACTAGTTGTTAGACTTGCCACGGCACTACCAATTATAAATACTGGGACACCAACCCAAATAAAAAAGGTTAGAACTAACAAAACTGCTGCCATTATGATGAACATAAATTCTCTCTTAACCACATGTAAATAACTGTTATAGTAATAACTCACGTTCACCCTCCTCGAATTCATTCAGCAACTTGGCCCTATTACTGAAATGGGTGCAGATCTCTTATACAAGAATTGCGCCCGATTATCAAAAAATACACAGGTTATTCTCTAGTGTTTTCAAAAGATAGAGTTTCTATAAGTCCATTTCTTTTATAATAGCTTGATGATTATTTGGAAGTACATTCACATCAATACCCGATGAAGTAAGTACTTGTCTAAGTTCACGGAATAGTTTTATGTTAGGAGATATATAAGACGGATACGATATATTGGATGTGAAAATCGCGTCAAAAGGCTTTCTTTTATCTAAGTAAAGTAAAACCCATACTAAATCATTATATAAAAGTGGAAACTCTTTTTTGATGGCTTCTTGATGAGTAAGGAACGCTTGGACGTAGTCTTCAAAAAAGTATTCTTTGTCTTCGTTCCACCCTTCTCCATCCGGCGAAAAGATAGTAGCTGATTGCAAGTACCAATTCCCCAACGCTCCGGCAAAAATCAGAAGAGACCATTTTCTTACTTCAGCATCTGGGTGATCAAAGTATCGATAATAGTTATCGTAATACTCATCCTTCCAATTAAAAGCAAGATCAAAATCAAATTCGATCCCTTGTAAAATAGACTTGGCTTTATTAACTATTTTGGGGGACATTTAATCTACCTCATTCCTTGTACTGAAATAACTTTATCCGCTAATTTATTATTTTTCGAATAACTAGAAATCTATTCACTTATTAATCTGGCGCGATTATGAAATACTAATTACCCAACATCAGCACAGTAAGACTTCTCTAGGGATACTGATCGTGGTTTCCAACTGTTCTATAAATCATTTTTGCGGGTTTGCAAAAGCTGTAAGAAGTCCCAAGGCAATATACGTGCCACCAGTTAATCCGTTTTGAATTTTAGTTCTCAACTGACTTCCAAGGATCCATTTTCGAACACTAGATGCAAGAAATGCATATATACCATCGCTAATTAAACCCATTGCAATAAAAATACCACCTAAAATTAAAAATTGAAGTGTGACAGAACTGCCTGTAGGCGAAATAAATTGCGGTAAAAAGGCTAAAAAAAACAGTGAAGTCTTCGGGTTCAAGGCTTCTACTATGACAGATTGATTAAAAATCTTAACTATCTTATCAGGTTCCGTTTTTGGGATAGTAGGTTGATTGGATTCCTTTGATAACCATAATGTTCTACATCCGAGATAGATAAGATATGCAGCTCCTAAGTACTTTACTAGGTTAAATGCTAATGATGATGTCATGAGAAGCGCAGATATTCCAACGGCTGCTGCGATTACATGAATTGACGCACCTGTAGCAACGCCAAGGACTGATGCTATTCCAGCTGTTCTACCTTGATTTATACTTCTTGCAATGATGTAAAAAACAGATGGTCCTGGAATAACTAACAAGACAAGAGCTGCTAGTACGAATAACCAAACATTGGAAAAGTCCAAACTTGTCTCACCCCTTTTTAAAAATAAATTCTATATCTGAAAAATACTGACCTTAATCCATTATCAACTATTTACTATACTCTGGCCCGAATGAATGGCAGCTATTATGCTGTTATCGCCCCAGTTTTTTGTATTTTTACTTTCTCGACAAATAGTATCTTGCATTAGCAAAAAAGACCCCTCCTAAAAGGAAAAGCATGACTATGACCCAACTAGCAATGGCTGAATACTCACCCTTTAGAATAAACTTACTTATCAAATTCACAGCTACCATTATAGCCATAACAACATACAAACCTATTACATACTTCATATTTCACCTCTTAATATAATCCATCAATTTGGCCCGTTTGATGAAAATGCTTATTTACATAATACAATCCGTTGCTTGGAGTGTAGGCGCCGACTCCGTGAGGATCAGCGTGAACCTTGAGACCCTGGACAGGTGCCTTAATTTCTGCAAAGTACACAGAAATACGGCCAAGCCCTCCGGAAAGCGTGCGCTGGAACATAAAGCAATAGTTTATCTACAATTGATTTTGGTCCATTTATTGAGAAAATCTTCCTCTTATAATCTATTTTAGCACAAAATACTTTGTTCCCTTCAACGTTTTCAATTCATTCTAAATTGCTTCCTACTAAACCATTCTAGCCACCAATTCATGTATGAATTGCGTCCCCATATGTCATGCCTTTTAACATTTTCTCCTCATGTACCGAACCCGTTATTACCTGACAGATGGTAAATTACACTATTCACAAACCACATCTGTAAGACTCCCGTAAATTCTTACACTACCATTCGTTTTCCTCTCTATACTTATGTTCAATTTATGACAGCAAACACAATTATTCGACAAGATATGACAACTGTCACTAGGTCCTGGCTAATCCGTAGTGTAAGTTATGGATAGAAGTTCGCTAGTTCATATACGAAATTTGTAGTTTGAGGAGAAAATTATAATGAAGAAAATAGCTTGGATTACGGATACGGCAGCACAAGTAGATGAGACATTCATTCAAAAACATCATGTATTTGTACTTCCTCTTGGCGTAGTGTTTGGAGATCGATGCTATAGGGAATCACTGGATCTCACAAAAGATGAGTTTTATGATAAATTACGTGCAGCAAAAGGTTCACCTAAAACCTCACAACCTACAATTGGTGAGATGACTTCTTTATATGAAAAACTGCAGACAGAAGGATATGACTTTGCGATGGCCGTGCATTTATCCAGTGGCCTTTCTGGTACATTTGAAAGCGCTCAATCAGCCGCAAAGATGACAGACTTCCCTGTGTATCCGATTGATTCGAAAATCGGCTCATTTCCGATGGTTAAAATGATCGAGATGGGCAATGAACTGTTTGCAGAAGGTAAAGAACCCGAAGAAGTGGTGGAAGCCCTTACTGCTATGACTTCAAATTCAAAATTATCGTTCATTCCAGGCGGTCTTGGCCAACTGCATAAAAGTGGTCGCGTTTCAGGTACACAAGCATTTTTAAGTAATTTGCTGAACATAAAAGTTCTCATTAGTTTTGAGAACGGAAAAGCCGTGATGACAGAAAAAGTGCGGTCCATGAAGCGAGCAAAAAAACATGTCACTTCGCTACTCCGTGCCGATATGGAAACAGGTTCTGTACCAGAAGTAGCAGTTATTCATTGCCATAATGTACATGACGCTGAAATATGGAAGAATGAGCTACTGAAAGAATTTCCAACATTACACGTTCAGGTCGTTTCACTTAGTGTTTGTGTGGCCGTACATGCAGGTGAAGGAACGACGGGATTAAGCTGGGTTACGTATTAAATATAAGAAGGGACCGAATCCAATATGAATTCGGTCCCTTCCTATTTTCCCCATGACATTCTTCATAACCGATACGATGGTATGAGTCCCCTTTTATACAAGAACGCCACAGCATTCAAGAACGCGCTCGGGACTTTCTTCCAAAAGAAACGTTTTCGATAAAATTGGCGATGGGCTTTTTTTAGATTGCTCCACTGCCTGCAGTCCTTTTTCTGTCTATACCGCGCCACATCGATCAGCTTCACTTGATTATCGGTTGTGATAAATATATTACGCAAATGAATATCAGAAGGGTTTAATCCTGTATTAGCCGCTAGTGATAATGCATAGTCAATTTCTTTAATATGAGCGTCTGTAATGACTCGCCCATTCGTCATACAATCAAAAAGTGTATCCCCTTCGACGTAATCCATCACTACGTAATTCGCACCCGTTTCATAAATGCAGGGGAAATAGTGAATACCTTTGAGTGTTTGATAAATCTCTGCTTCTTCCTTCGCGATGTATACGGATTGTGGAAAGAATACTTTAATTGCCTTGTTCGAGCATTTGACTCGAAAAACAAACGCACTTCTCCCTGTTCCGACAAGTTGCAAAGATGGATGAAAGTCCACCAAACGATTCTTTTTATTTATGGTAATGGAATGTACAAGTTCCTGATACATACTCAAAATGTAACCTCCAGTAGTTTTCGATATATAAAAAAGAGACATCAAGACCAATTAGTGGCTTTGATGTCTCTACTAAAACTAAAAGAGACCTCACCAAATAATTGGTAAGGTCTCGCAAACAACGTAAGTTGCCAGTAGAGCCGAGGATTCCCATCCTGTGTTGACGACTTCTACTGTAATAGCTACTCCCCTTAACGGAAGTGTTCGTATAATAGTATAGATTTACTTTAAATTGAACCGGCTGATATGTCAACTAATTATGAATGCATAGGTATTAATTGACACATTATGAGTACAAAACAACTGACCCTTCTCATCGTACAGCTGGACTGCTACATTTGCTTTTCACAATACCGATCAACGCAGGGAGGACAGATAAAAAAATAATCGCAAGCAATACTGTGGAAAAGTTTTCTTTAATAATAGGAATATTGCCGAATAAATACCCTAGCATTGTGCATATACCTACCCAAAATGCCGCTCCAACGACATTATAGAAAGCAAAATATCGGTAATTCATGCGGCTCGCGCCTGCAACGAATGGAGCGAATGTCCGGACAAACGGCATAAAGCGGGCAATCAGGATCGTTTTCCCGCCATGCGTATTAAAGAACTTTTCCGCAGCTTTCATTTTCTCTTGGTTTATGACTTTCCCCAGCCAACTGTCAGGAGAAATCGACATCCCCACTTTACGTCCAATATGGTAGTTCACTGTATCGCCCAGGACGGCCGCAACGAAGAAGACCGCGACAAGCAACCAAATATTAAAAGCCTCCAGAGCCGCAAATGCTCCGCCTGCGAACAGCAGGGAATCCCCAGGTAGAAAGGGAAATATCACTACCCCAGTTTCAATAAAAACGATTAAAAATAAGATGACGTACGACCAACCGCCAAATATTTGAATGATATCGACCAGGTGCTCATCAATGTGCAAGATCAAGCTGATTAGTCCTTGAATGAGGTTCATGTAAAGGCTCCTTTTTGGAAAAATGACTTCGTCGCGACGCAGGGGAGGATATCAGATGTATACACATCATCAATCTACTTTACGTTACGCACATGGAATTTATCCTTAAAAAGTGCCGAGTCGGTAAAATAAATAAGATCTCCTTCCAATTTGAAAGCAAATAGGAAGGGGGAAAATACATAGGAGATACTTCCTGATTGTGCGAAAGACTAGATAGGACCACGCATGACATTTTCCAAGCAATCGAATCTCAGATGTGCTAAACGCGACTGCGGTCAACATATCGAATGACCATGCTAGCAACGAGCACACTGAACATCAAATGACTCACCGTCCAGTATAACCATGCCATGCCTTCATCCGCTGCAGGAGGCTGGTCGGTTAGCAAGGTAAGGAAATACAAAACTCCGCTTCCCGCTGTGTAAACCACAACATATGGCCACATTTTGTATTGCCATTTAAAAAACTTCAATATATAAAACAGCCCTAACACACTGGCAATACAAAAAACGAAGTGAAAGACGATGCCGAACCAAAATACGTGAGAAAAGACATGAATGATGGGGAAGTAGTCTACATTATATAGTAAAATATATGCTTCATTTCCGGTTACAGCCCATATGACAAGCATGAGTAGCGCCAAAACGGCACCGCCGGCAATTCCTATGCTGACTAACTGCAAAAACTGCTTCATCTGCTTTCCCTCTTTCCTTAAGGTATTTGGTTATCTATTCCCTATGACTTTATGAATAAACGAACCTTTTTTCACCCGCACAGATTCGCAGAGTACGGATTTTGCAGAAAGCCAATGCTTAGCCAATTAATCTAAAAAGAGTCTGTGTTCTAATCCTCACGGGTGTCATACAAACACAAAAAGAGACCCCACCAAAAAACTGGTAAGGTCTCGCAAACCACATGAATGCCAATAGAGCCAAGGATGTGCATCTTGTAACGCCGAATTTCACCACAATAGCTACTGCCTCTAATGGAAGTGAAACGTGTAACAGTATAGGTTCACTGAAAACCGAGCCTACTTACATGGCAAAAAATCACGCATAGTTTTTTTACTAATATCCACAAATCGCTTGGCATCTACCACCTACTAGAGTAGGTCCTAATTTATTATCCACCGTAATTCAACACCAACAAGACAGTATTATGAAGTAATACATAACCGATGCAAATCGTTCACGAACATGTCCACATGTTCTTTCTTAGTAGACCAACTTGTGCAAAAACGAACCGCACTATGTGTAGCATCGATCTTTTCCCAGAAGGAGAATGAATACTTTTTGCTTAACTCTGTCATGACATACTCCGGGAGAATGGGGAATTGCTGATTGGTTGTGGAATCATAACGCAATGCAAACCCGTTCTCCACAAATGCTTGTCGAAGGATCAACGCCATTTCTACAGCATGTCTAGATACTTCATAATACAATCCATTTTCAAACAACGTTTCAAACTGGATCCCTAAAAGTCTACCTTTAGCGAGCAAGCCGCCTCTTTGTTTGATGAAATAGCGGAAATCCTTTTTCAGTAAATCATTCGTAATGACTACCGCCTCACCAAACAACGCACCGACTTTTGTTCCGCCAATATAGAAAACATCACATAGTCGCGCATAATCAGCTAACGTGATATCGTTGTCGATCGAAGCCAAACCATACCCTAATCGAGCGCCGTCGAGTACTAATGGCAACTGGTATTCTCCACAAACTTTACTCAAAGCTTCTAATTCCGCTTTAGTATACGTCGTCCCGTTTTCTGTAGGATTAGAAATGTACACGAGTCCAGGCTGTACACTATGCTCAGGGCTCGCTTCATTCCAATGAGCATCCACTAACTCTTTTACTTGCCCAGCTGTAATTTTCCCGTCTTCGCTAGGTACAGTAAGCACTTTATGTCCAGTAGATTCAATCGCTCCCGTTTCATGTGTCGCGATATGTCCACTCTCTGCAGAGACAGCACCTTGATACGGACGTAAAATCGACGCGATGATGGTAGTATTCGTTTGGGTTCCCCCTACTAAAAAGTGAATATCGGCCTCTTCCGCTTCACACTCTTTGCGAATATACTCTCTAGCTTTTTCACAGTGTTCATCCATACCGTATCCAGGAGTTTGTTCTTCATTTGTTTCAATCAATCGTTGCAGAATCCGCGGATGAGCGCCTTCCGTATAATCATTTTCAAATCGTATCATCGTTGTCCATCTCCAAATATGCCTGATTTTTTCTGCAAGTATACCATAGAATGATGGATTTCTGTTGCATAATATATTGTTCATATAATGACGAATTTTTTGATTTTTATTCTACAAACAGCTGTTGTATCTCACTCTCATCTTTTAACTTTTCTTGGATGAAAACGTCCAATTCCTCTTCATTTGTAAAGTCGTTTAATTCTTTACCATACCAGTCTTCCAATTTCGATTTATTGACTTTATATGTGTTGCCTCCAAAGTCAAAGGCAACCCACTCTGCATTATCGATGAGCGTGAATAAGTAGCTAGCATTATAAACGGCCGCCTCTTTATATCCACTTTCCTCCATTGAAGTATCCAAATGTTCATACTGGATCGTCATTCCATAAGGTTCTGTTTTGGTTTCCAGCGAAACTTTTTCAAACTGTTCAGCGTAACGCAGTTGCTCAATTATATGGACTACTGCACTGTTATCGCCAATGAATGATTCTTTGTACTCGAATAGACCTTCATTTGGGAGTTCATTAGTGGAACTGCAGCCACTTAGGAAAAGTACTAGTATGAATGAAAACAAAAAGTATTTTGTGAATTTTTTCATGGTATTCCCCTTTACTAAGAAGATTGCCTATATCGCTCATCGATCAAGACGATCAAAGTGATTTGGATTTTACGTTGCTTGCCTACGTTTGGTGCTTAAAGTGGGGATAGTCGTTGGAACCCGTTGAACTGCCAAAAAAACTTGTGCCACAATCGCACCCGATTGCCGTAAAATGAAGATAACCTAAATAATCTAATTATTAATTTAATCAGCTTCCTGTCGGGGTATTACGTAGAAATGAGAGACTAAGCCAATAATCAATGCTGGTACAATCGCAATATAAATATTTTGTCCGAAGTTAACAATCACTATCTTCATAATTTCACTAACATCACTACTTAGTATATCTTTATAACGATCTGCTTCTTTTATGCCTCTAATTAATATCGTTAGTGAAATAATAATAAAGTAGCTAACCAAAGCATATTGAAAGCTCCTTTTCAATCTAGTATCCTCAGCTTGTTCTTCAATCATTAAAACCTCTAATGACACATCCAATAATTCTGAAATTTTCATCATATTTTTCTTGCTTGGATAGCCATTGCCTAATTCCCACTTTGATATTGATTTATCACTAACGTCTAATAACTCCGCAAGCTCTTCTTGTGTATGCCCTTTTTGTTTGCGGTATTCTTTTAGTTTTAAACTTAATATACTTTTATCCATTTTCTTTCCTCCTAGTTGGAACGTATTTGTCTATAATCTTAAACAAACGCCACTATATTCTGAAGGAACTTTTAAAAATAGAATTCTATTTTCAATAAAACGGCCCTATTAATGAATAAATTGCAGATTTCTTATACAACATTCGCATCCATAGGTCGGACAGTGGTTTGAACCCGTTGATCTGCGTTGCAGCCGGACGCGTTCCGGAGGGCGGGCGGTGAACCACACTCCTCGCTTCGCTCGCTAGGTGTTTCACCTGTCCCACTGATCCTCCCGGAGTCGCCGGCTTCCACTCCGATCAACTAAGCGACTACGAATAAACCATGTTCCACAATCGCACCCGTTTGTTGAATAAACTCTGGTTATAATCTCATTTCTATTAAAGTAAGACAATGAAATTATAAAACCAAATCTGTCTACTTTAATATATATTTCTTTAATATACTTGGGTTTACGAACCTTATTGAAACTACCTCCCCACAATCCAAACAGACAGTTAGTTCTTTTTCGAACTCTGGTACTTTTACAAATGCATTTCCACCACAGTTTTTGCATTTTTGCATTTCATATCCCCCTTGTTTAAAAGTTAGTTATCTTTCATTACCTATTGAATTCCACATAAATGAGCATTATTCCTTCTTGAAGTAACTGGCCCGTTAATGGCATAAAATTTATGTAACTATCGCCCCCGATAAAGGCAAAGTGGTCAAGATTCGTTGACTTGCGCTCCAGCCGGACGCGTTCCCGAGGGCGGGCGGTGAACCACACCCCTCGCGTTGCTCGCCGGGTGTTTCACCTGTCAAAGCAAAGATGTGCTCCTTCTCGCTTCGCTTCACTCGCAAAAGCCGTTCTTCGTTACGGCTCTCGCTGATCCTCCGGGAGTCGCTGGCTGTAGCGAAGATCAACTATCCAACTACAGAGAAGCCTCTCCCATAAACGCACCCATTTGTTTAATAGTTCAATTGCAAACCTTTCTTTTCTTTTTAGTAGCAAGTATAAAACCACCGCATGCTCCTCCACAGATTATAAAAATAATCATAGGAATTACATTATCAAATATCACTATGCCAACCACTATCCACACAAAAAGATATGAAAAAAACAAAGTCCAATTTATCTTCATAAGTTATCTACTCCTTTAAATAAATTAGTAAATAATTTGGCCCGATTACTGAAAACAGGTGCTATTCTTCTTCAAGAAATACCCCTGGTTAATAGTAAAACTATAATTCACCCTATTGCTATTAGTAAAACTGCAATTGTATTAAATATGCCGTGAATAATTATTGCCGGAATAATAGAACCTGTCTTTTCATAAGTCCAGGCAAACACAACACCAGTGATAAAATTTACAGGCATCGCATTTAACGTTGGAAAATGAGCAGCCGTAAATATCAGTGAGCTAAACACAATTCCCCACCCCATCCCAAGTCTCACTCTTAACCAACGATAAATAAAACCTCGATAAAATATTTCCTCGTATACAGGCGATATGATACCAGCGGAAACAAAGGCTATAAGAACCGTAATTAAGTTTACATTTTGTTGCAGGCTCTCCGTTTTACTGTTATCTACATCATTTCCCACCAGGCTAGTTAAAAGCACGACAGCCACACTTAACACAATGGTTATTAATAGCCAGATTAGAATCCTCCACCAATACGATGCAGGAAACCCTTTTACCCCAACATCCCTCCACGATAAATTTTGTGGTTTCAATGCAATAAAATATAAACCTAACATGAGCACAACTGCAATTGTTAGTCCAGTCACCGTTCCTGAGTATAGTGTATGATCAAACCAGAATTGATATATTGACTGCATACCATATTTAACAGCTACCATGACGAATACAAATTCGAGTAACAATAGCAGAATAAATTCCTTCCATGTCCATGCATCTTTTTGTTTCCACCCCGGTGAATCCATAACCTAATTCCCCTTCGACATCCTGTTTTTCTTAATACACAATCTTGGACTTATTGTGAATCTATGAACCTACACTTACTTTTCTATTAGTATAACAGAATTTCCCAAAAAATCTTTTGCAAAAGTCAAATGATTCCGTTTATCCAGTTTCGCTTGATGTTCTAATCGGATGGTAGTTCTATTAAAAAAATCCCGCAGAAGACCATGTTGTCTCCTGCGGGATTTCTTAAACTTAAGCTTCTGCTGTTTGTTTTTCAAGTGATTCATTATACATATCCGTGTCAAGTTCACCCGTCACGCGGGCTGTTGTGACACCCGCTGTCATCGAACCACTGACGTTTACCGCAGTACGGCCCATGTCAATCAATGGTTCAACAGAAATCAATAACCCCGCGAGTGCGACAGGAAGATTTAATGCCGACAAGACAAGAATTGCGGCAAATGTCGCGCCTCCCCCAACACCCGCTACACCAAATGAGCTAACCGCAACGATCGCGATTAATGTTACTAAAAATGTTGGATCAAGTGGATTTATACCAACCGATGGAGCAATCATGACAGCGAGCATCGCCGGATAAATCCCTGCACAGCCATTTTGCCCGATAGATAAACCAAATGAACCAGAAAAGTTGGCGATCCCTTCAGGTACACCTAAGCGGTTTGTTTGTGCATGAATCGTTAACGGTAATGTGCCGGCACTTGAGCGTGATGTAAAAGCAAATATCAACGCTTCTCCTGCTTTTTTCACATACGTCACTGGATTTAATCCCGATAATGTAATAATGAGCAAGTGAATGCCGAACATCACTATTAAAGCGACATAAGAAGCAAGTACAAACTTCCCGAGACTGTAGATTGCCATAAAGTCAGACGTCGCTACAGTTCGCGCGATAATCGCCAAAATACCATATGGCGTCAAACGTAGGACGATTCGTACAACACCCATGATCAATGCATAAATCGCATCAATTCCTTTTTTCACCGTGACCGCATTTTCTTCATCTCTTCTTGAAATCGTTAAGTAGGCAAATCCTAGGAATGCCGCAAAAATAACGACCCCAATGGTTGAAGTTGGACGTGCCCCTGTGAAATCTAAGAAAGGGTTAGCAGGTAATAAGTCAATGAGCTTTTCAGGTAATGAAAGATCGGCTACAGTTTCGTAGTTTTCTTCTATAGAAAGCCCACGTGCTGCTTCTGCTTCTCCTTGTACAATTTCAGAAGCGTCCAGTCCAAATAGAAGCGTGACGGAAATCCCTACAATCGCAGCAATCGCGGTTGTACCGACGAGCATACCTAAAATCGTACCCGCCATTTTCCCGAAGTTTTTCCCAATCGTCACTTTCGTAAAGGCTGCTAAGATGGAAATAAAAACAAGTGGCATGACAATCATTTGCAGTAATTTAACATAGCCGCTCCCGATTAGGTTAAACCATGGCATCGACTGCTTGAGGATCTCAGACTCTGTGCCATATGCGAAATGTAAAATAAGTCCGTAGCCAATCCCGAGCCCAAGCCCCGTAAAAACGCGTTTTGAAAATGAAACCTTTTTGCGATTCATTCTATATAATAGGCCGACGAGCAATAATAGGCCCGCAATGTTCACGATAAGGAAAAAAGTATTCACCATTCTGCACCCCTCTGTCTTATAGTATTGTAGACTTTGATATAGACTTTACTTTATCCCCTTAATCCCTATTCGTCAAGTATGTTTTTAAAGGAAGTTACTTTAGACAATCCTTTACGCTACTCACTTGCATCAACATCTCTACCAAAAAAAGGGAATACCGACTAAGCTAACTAGAGTCGATATCCCCTTGAAAATTTATACAATTGTCACGAATGTCTCTATACTACGAATACTGAATCATATGCGCAATGACTATAAAAATACCACCGATATAACTAAAGATTAGTGCTAAGAGCTATATAAATATTAACCACTTCAAACAAGAGATCCCTGGAGCAGCAAGATAAGCTATCATTGTCGAGCCGTTTGGGATGGTTAAATTCTTGAATACGCCCCCCTAGATGAAGCGGGTGCACAGTCGTCTGTCTCATATCCTAATTAAATTGCGTGAAGGAATCAGAATCGGCATAGTTACCGCTGCTTGACCGGAACCTGAATTGATGAAAAATTTTATGACGTTTTGGAAAGTGTAGATACTTAACACTTTAATAGAATCACGCATGGACATGATGGGATTTGACATCCCAAAGACTAAAGAGTCAATGATCGTACCATCGTATCCCTTTCTGATGTGTTACGTTAACCACGATGAATCGTATCGTTCAACTTCGTTCGATACTTGTTAGTCCAAGTGTTTGCATCCTTCACTAATTCATCGCAGAAATCGGCTACATTTTCTCCAGTGAGTTCAGTGACTTTCCTTCCTTGCGCTGCTCCTTCTTCGAAGAGATCAAGAATGCTACCAAAAATACGGCTGATATCTTTCCAGTCAGTCAGGCCACCACACGCCGATAGATATTTTTCAATTGCTTTGTAAGCGTTATGGTACTCACTCGGCAGGTCCTTCACACGCGCCTTCATGGCCTTCCATTCTCTCTTGTCGTCAAAACTACCAATAATTCTCTCGAAAATATTCATCATCAATCTCCTTTTTTATTTAGTTTGATTTTAGTTCGTTCATTTTATTCGAGACAAATTCCCACTTAGCCCAAAATAGTGTAAGTTGCTCTCGACCCGCCTCGTTGAGTGTGTAAAACTTTCTAGGGGGGCCCATATTGGATGGTTTTTTCTCGATGTTCACCAGGTTGTTTTTCTCAAGTCTCATAGTAATCGTATAAACCGTGCCTTCAACTACATCAGTAAAGCCAAGTTCCCGAAGCTGTTGCGTAATTTCATAGCCGTAAGTTTCGCCACGGCTAATGAACTCAAGCACACACCCTTCAAGAACTCCTTTTAACATTTCAGTAATATTTTCCATCCCTACCTCCGCTTGTTCGGTTATTATTTCAGTACTCTGTATTACCGGTATTCAGTATTACTTATTACATTAATAATAATGCACAATAGTGTATTCCGTCAAATGAATAATGTAATTCTCCTATTATTTATTTTGCTTCCCCCTAACTCTTTGAATTTAACGATATCTTTATTGTTGAACGAACACTTGAAACCATTCCTTCTCACGATGAGCAGCCACGGTATTAAATCCATGAAAAAATCCCACCAATTATTGATTTGGCGGGATTTCTTCATGTACTTTATATAACTGATAATGAAGTGTCTAACTCATTGACTAAAACAGGACACCTATAGCGCTCCAGGTGATATATGGTGCTGATGCTGGCGGTGCATTTCATATGATATTCACTAGAGAGAAAACGTAACCGAACGCGACAATGAACAGCATAATTGTAATCCAAACACTCCACCGTTCTATCCACTTCAGTGTCTCACTTGCATGCTCTCCACCTCGTGCAATAAGGAATTCCGTATTTCCTTCTTGCACGAAGAACATTAGGTTTAAGGCGGAATAGTCAATCAGCACGAGACCTATAGTCACAAAAGTTCCTCCTACTGCTAATAAACAACTAAGTGACTACAAATAATCCTTGTGCCACAATCGCCCCCGATTGTTTACCATTAGTTAATTTATTCTGTTGGCAAATAGGCAATTACTTTATTTGTATTCGGATCAACAAGGATTAAAGGTGTTCCAGTTACAGCATTATCTACATCCTCAAAAGAAACGCTTAACACTTCTTTTCCATCATAGGCTTTATCTAATAATATATATTTATTATCAATAATTACCTCTTTCACTTTCGCAATTTGCAAATCATCTTTTGCTTGGTCCTGCCAGCCTTCTTCTTTTAAAAATTCCCATGCTGCGGCTTTAACATCTTCATGGCTATCCATGTCATTTGAGTTTTCTATCACTTGCTTATTTGAACAACCCATAATTAGCATTATTGAAAATACTGCTAATGCAAAATACATGAACTTCAATTTCATTATGCCTTCATCTCCCTGTGAGGTTAGACGGTTTATAGTTAGATAAGTTACATAAACTGGCCCGATTGAAGCACAAACCTTATGCAAGAATTGCCCCCGATTCCGGAACAGTCCTTCATCCGTAACTGCCCCAGTTTATAAGACAGGCGTTATTGAAATGTATCAGGTTCGTCTATAACGATACTTCCCGATACATTAAGCTTATCCCAGATCCACGCCTGATAAATTCGATCGAGTTCAATTCCTATTTCTTTTTCATCCAGACTTTCATCAATCTCTAATTCTTCAAAAGTAAATGTCTCTCTTGCCTCAGTACCTTCGAATACACTACTGGTAAATGAAAAGGTTATTGTCTTAACCAGTTCTCTCAACTCCCACTAATCCTTATCTTTTTCTCAATTTCGCCCGATGGTTTGATATAAACGCAATCGCTCCCGATTGCTTTATTGTCTATTATTTGCTGCTGTTAACTTTCTTAACATCAGAAACTCCTATTGCCCCACAAATAAGTACCCCTATACCAAAGAATCCTTCAAGGAACCAATTATGTCCCCAGTTGATCAACAGGCAATATAGACAAACCGATGCAGTTATAAATGCTCCATACTTTTCTCGCCATTTATATGATTTTGAAGGATTTTTATTGACCAAGAATCCATCCCCTCTCTTGAGTGCAATGTTACAAAATCTTTGCCCGATTGTGCACTCATGAATTCAATAAGCGCCCCAGATTGTGTATTTTAAAAGTCATTATATAAACCATACGTAGTAAAAAGAAAATAGAATGGAAATAAGAAAAACTATAAAAATGATTATATTCAATATTTCACATCTAACCTTAAAAATATCGTTTTTACTTTTCAATAAAACTCAGTAGCGTTGAAATAAGTCAGAAATGCCACTGTAAGCAAGAGTAAATTTAAAGTATCAAATAAGTTTAATATAAATACCGAAATTGGAAATTGTAATAACTTCAATATAACATTCTCCTTTTTCGTCTTATCGAATGTGGCCCTTTTACTGAAAAAGCATGTCGTTTTTCTTTCGAGAAATGCCCCTGCTAATAGAAGTTTTTATTCCAAATGTCTCTCTGGAATTTTGAGGAACCAAATATATATAGCCAATGCAATTATAGCTCCATATAATAATTTGACTTCGATAAAAAGCATTACAAATAGATAACTTAGAAGTAAAGTTAATATCCCACCTAATACAGAACTAAGCGTTTTCGGCAACAAAAATTTATAACTTAGTTTATAAAAAATAAAGCCACCAACCGAACTTACAAAAATCGATAACAACAATATATAAAAAAAGCTTAAAGACATTCTGTCACCATCCTTTTAAAAATGATTTTGGCTCTATTGTTGAACGTGTGCAATTCTTGTTTAAGAATTGCACACGTTAGTTTCACAAAATATATATTCCAACAAATAATGCAAACCCAGCAGCTAGAAAAAGTCCTAAAGAAGCAGGCTTTCTTTTTTGAAATTCAGTAACACCCATGACAGTTGCCATTAATGCCATTAGTAGCAAAAGAAAAGGTAATACTTTGCTAGATGTATTTGTTATGAGACCAAAGCTAGCTAATGATATGACGGCCATTATTAAAATTATTTTTAGAGTCTTAATCAAAATCGGCTCCCCCTTTTTGAATAAAATGGCCCTATTCATGAACGACCTTGTACGGTTAACGCCCCCGATTGCATAATATCACTGCTTATTTGGAAATAACTTATTGCCAATCATACCACCAATCATAGCTGATAAACCGACAACGATAATCTTAATTAAAGCATTGATATTAGGGATTAAATACTCAATGAAAAGCATTACTATCAATACAAATACACCTGTAAATAAAGCCATGCCCATACTTCCTCTTCTCAATAATAACGCCCCCATGTAGATTAATCTGGCCCTATCCTTGCACAACTTTTATTCAGCTAAAGCCTCAATTCTAGAGGTATGTATTTTTATATAGCAATGAATTAAAAACTTAAAGTGCTTTTTGCTTTTCATTTTTACGTTGAATCTCTAACAAAATAAATCCTCCCATTAACGCAACTGGTATACTTATTGCAAATACTAATGGTTCTATAAAACTTGCAGTTGCACCACAGATCAATGTTGAAATAATTGCCGTTAGAACCCTTCCCATGAAATTCTCTCCTCCTAATTTAATAAAATTTGGCCCTTATGTGAATCTGAGGCGATTTATGTACTGGAATCGCCGCCGTATAGTCGTAAATATCATTCAGCTTTTCTATCCGCCATCCATATAAACCTGATGCCTGCTATTACTAACAAAACGGATATGATCAGCGGGAAAGTCCCTACTTTAATCATTGCAGTTCCAAAAATTCCGTAATTAGTGTACCACCCTTGACCATCAACACTGCCAAGACTAAGAGAATAGATTGATGCTGATATTAAGGCAGAGCCATAGATCAGGGCACTCGACAGTAATAAAACCAATCCTATGTTTGTATATTTCATGTTCAACATCCTCCCAACATGCTTTTCCTACCTAATGACCCGTTAATGACATAACCTTTGTGCAACAATCGCGCACAAGTGCTTAATCTTGTCTTATATTTCTTGAATCATTTCCACCCGATTGCCGAAAGGGTCTCTGAACTCAAATCGATCAAAGCCTGGGATTGGAACGCCTTCAATTGGCTGAATAGCTTTTTTCTCTAATACATTTTTCCAATAAGAAATATCATCTACCAAATAAGCTAAATGAGCTTTTGTTGTTAGTCTGTCAAAACCATCTTCAGTTCCTACATGAACGTCTCGATCCCCGACTTTTACCCAAAACCCTCCACGCCCTTTGAGTGATTCTGGCTTTTCTATTTCCTCTAACCTTAATACATTGCAATAAAACTGTTTTCCTTCTTCTTCCGCACCTTTAGGTATAGTAATTTGTGCATGATGTAATCCAAGAATCACATGAATCTCCCCCTATGTTTTAATAATTTTACTGTAACACCGTAAAAATCCTTTCCCGCAAAGTGGATCAATTGTGTAATCTGAACACAATCGTTTATACAGCAAAAAAGCCCGATTTTGGCATAAATTTTATTCAGTTAAAGCGCTGGATCATTGAGTACCTTGACCCTCGCTACAGTTTATTTATTGAATTCGTAATAACTTATTAACGATAGGCTTACTTGTGAAACGCCGCCAGTTGCAACGTGAAAATAACTACAGCATCCCCCATAAGAGATTGATTTGAGCGGTAAGAAAAAAGAGAAGCATTCCTATGGTGACTACTTTAACTAGTTGTTTGGGCGACTTATATAGAATGAAGATTGCGACTATAAAGAGCAGAAACTCCAAGTTATATCGAATGTCAAAGTACCAAAATCCAAATGCGAAAGCTTGTCTAGAGATCATCAGTAGAATAACGGACGATAAAATAACGGAAATTGTCCCTGTTCCTTTTGCATACCAACAAACAAAAGCTAAAAATGGTGAAATCAAGGTCATAGCAATCCAAATCATCATATAGGATTTAGGGAAAAACCCTGCTATCTCAATAGTGTACAGATAGTAGCTACCTACCATTCCAACAAAAAACAAAAATACATTAATGGCTGATCTCATTGGGGATTTGCTGTACAAAGAGATCAACACTGAAATAAAAATCCAAATCCCGATACGAGAAAAGAAATTACCTAAATCTAACATTTCAAGATAGAACGGCAAGGAATTACTCGCAGTTTCATCAAGTACTTTGGATAGTACCCCCAAAATAACGCCTATGATCAATAGTGAAATCGAGCTTATAATTTTTCTTGATCTAGGCACATTCATCGGTTTTCGAATGTCATGTAAAAATGTTCTCATGTCCTCACCCAAAGTATAAGTATTTTAGAAAAGAACCACCTAAGTAGGAGCTGTAAAACTTATTTCCCGGGAATAATGGCCTTTTTCTTTTCATTTCTCATAAGTTCCCACACAGCACACAAACACATCAAAATCCCAAAGGTAGCAATAATGACGACAGGAGATATGATTTTAACGAAGCTGAAACCAATCATCGCGACACCAACGATCAAATAATGATGGACCGCGTGTAAATGATAGGTATCTTGCTCGGCGTGCCAAGCACGAAAGTAACCTTGTAAGAGTCCAAGAATAACTTGTAAAAAAAGTACTACATAGGGGAGAATTTCGGACGAATTCTTTATACCGCCTATCAGTATATACACGATTCCCATACCTGCATAAATGATCACTATATATGAACGGTCCTTATTTCTTCTCGATTGTGCGATTCGGTATCCCCAGGCAGCTGCAAAAGAAAATGCGGCAAAGAACCAAGCAAATAAAGTAAACGTCAAAGATACTTCTTTTAACCAAATTATATAATATGGGAAAATAACAACCTGACCGACTGTGACAATAAGCGGTAAATAGCGTACACTTTTATGATTCATGCTGAGTTCCCTCATTTTACATAATAGTCGTAAAACATATTTTGGAAAACGTTATGTGGATCTCTACGTAACTTTTCCTCCGCAAATTTATTCCACTGAGGATAAGAACGCCTGAACTGTTCCTTCGTCTGATAACGATAGTAAGGTAAATAATACGTTCCGCCATGGTCCAATGTTAGATTGGTCCAGTTTTGGATGAGAGACGTAGCTTCCGAAATCTGCTCTTCCTTTAACCCATGCTGCATTAAAACAACCAAGCCAAACATATCTTCTTTGGCATAATTTAATGTGGTGAAATGATCTTTAGCAGCATATCGAATGGTTATATTATGAATTTTAAAATCATCATTTTTGTCATTGACCGGTATGACCTTCTTCAAATCGTTCATATAGGCTTCAAAGCTATGAACCGGAACAAAGAATTCCTGCAACACTTCCACCCGACCCGGCTTCGTATATTCCATAAACGTAGATTCCGAACGCATCGCATTATTTCGGGTAATCTCTTTCCCATCGATGGAAGCAATGTAACGCTTTTGTGTTCCCCAAAAGAGATTTTCTAAAGCGCCCCCATGCCGTCCAATATCAAGTGCTAACTTCGTTAAACGAACACTTTGTTCTTTTTTAAGCGCAGTCGTATAATCTCGCTTTTCTGTCTGTTGGTAATTGATCACATACATTTCATCTAAAAAGGAATTGGGTGCTACACTCACTCTGGCATAGTGCATGGCCGTATTTTGATCATTCAATAACCGGTCAAAATACGAGGCATACGCACCAATTTGCAATTTCTCTGTTTGGATCGTATATAGATTGTTTTCCGTTACTTCCACTGTCACATCTACTATCACGCCAAATAATCCATAGCCACCAAATATGTACTTCATCCATTCATCTGGATCATCCCGAGTAACCGTCTTGATGTCACCTTCAGGGGTAATGATTGTCATGGCCTTTACCGTTTCTGCCATCGAACCAAAGCGAATATCCCGCCCATGTGCATTTACAGATAGAGAACCACCTATTGTAAAAATCGATTGAGATTGCGTCACTTTCAAGGCCAATCCAACAGGTTGTATAGCCTCCTGCACATCTTCCCAAGTAGCGCCTGCTTCGACACGAACCGTTTTTTGCTGTTCATCTATTTCTAGTACGCGATTGAATGTCCGCATATCCAGAACGATTCCATTTTTGTAATACGTATGGCCACCTTGTGAATGCTGTAAACCAGCAATTGCAATTTGTTGACCATTCACGTTCGCTTGTTTCACAATTCTTTGCAAATCACTTCGGTTTTCTGCTTTAACCACTCTTTCAATGCGTTCAGGAAGTAGACCGGTGTAATCCGTTACTAAACCGCTTTGCGAAAGCCCATATTTCCTTTTTTCAATCGGAATGTTCCACAAGATAACGGATACAAAAATAACAACTAGACTTCCAAGGAACCATGGTTTCTTTACTAAGAGTGCTATCTTTTGCATATGATCTCCTTATCTAGTCAGTATTTTAATCTATGAGAATAACTGATCTCACTTTTAACAATCCCGCTAAATAATTAAATGCTACTTACTACATTTCTCTTGATTTTGATATGCCTGTTCTCTGGTATAATGGCGAATCGAAAAGCCATAGATTGTAAATACCAGTAAAATCAATACCCATATAGTATCTCTATACGTATCATAGGGTACGTTCGCTATCATACGGTGATAGATCTCCAAAGCAAGCCATCCATATGGAAAAACAGGAAGCGCGTGTTTAGCTGACTTGGCTAATACCATTTTTCCTTTTTCGTTTTTGGAGTTCTCGCTTCTAGAATATTTGAATTGCACAATCAAGGCATAAACAAAAAACGGTAGTAGTAACACGCCTATAATAAGCATTAATCACCCCCCCTTAAAATAGTTTTAACTGTAGTTCTGCTTTACTTGTAGCGTAATACCATTTTATGAGTATTCCATACAAGATTACGGAAAGATTTAAATAACTACAAAAAACAAGAGTGTTACCAGAATAGAAACAACTAAAATCATTGATAAATTTCTACCTACTTTTGCACCCAAGTCATCTTTGAATTTATAACCAATAATTAATGCTGGTATATAAAAAAACAAGAGAATAAAATATTGTATAATGCAACCCCGTACCACCATTTGACCAAGGATTTTCCCCTATGAAACGCAAGACATGATCGCCAATAGCGTCATATTTTCCAATTGACACGGAAAATAATAAGCCTAATACAAATATCAATAGCGATAATGACCCTAACCCCAATTTCTTATAAGTTTTAACGTTTTCAAGACTATTGCTAACCACTATCTCTTTTCCTCCTTTTGTATTACATTAACAATCTGGCCCCATTCTGGCACAGTGCTAATTCAACAATTCACACCCGATTAACGAAAAACAGGAGCAATAATCAGCATTAATATAGAGCTTGAAATTAGAATAGTGCTGATTCTTTTTGGTAGCTTTACTTTTCCATCGCCTTTGTAGAATCCAGAGAACTGGAGTTTGTTTCTATACAAGACGAAAAGAATAATCAGAATGGATCCCCCTACTAGCCAAGCACCATGAGTATCATCTACATTTATCCCAAATGCTGAATAAATTAATTTCACAAGCCCACCCATTAAGCTTCCAATAAGTAATAATATAATTGCGATACGGAACATTTCTAAGACAGCTTCCAGACCATTTTTCATTTTTGTCCCCCTTTAAATAGCTAATTCCTTTTAGAACGTTAATGAATGATTAAAAAGCTATTAATGTCGTACGTTCGTCATTGTCATCTGTAATATATTCAATCTCCTTGTACTTGGCAGCTACTGCTTGATTGTAAAGACTTTGGATAGTGGATTTGCTTTTCGAGTAGATTGTTACATACGATGAATCCACGATCAGAAGAACAAATTGACAATCACTATTTAAAAAGTCTTCATATGACTCAATTTTCAATTCAGTTTCTACATTCATATATGCTTTTAAATCAGCAAAAATTAAGTAATATTCATTTATAGAAATTAATTTCATAAGTTCTTTACCAGTTAAATGAGTTATTGTGCCAAATAGGTCTTTACCGAGCGTGTCATTTTCAATGATATATGCTTCACCATCGCCAATCTGCCACTCCCATCTTGATACGTCAACTTCTTTTAAGATATCGAATAACTGTTTTCCGTATTCATTGGGAATTTCAAAGGAAACGCCTCGCATCACGATCTCTCCCTTTTATAAATGATTGGGTACGATAATTAAGTGCAATTATCCTTTTACACAACTTCGCCAGTAAGGTAGATAGCGGACTAAATCCTAGTAACTATTGCAACACATTTTTTAATTCATTAGTCTGTTTTTCATTAAGAATAAAATACCGACTAGGAAACCCATCAGAACCACTTACACCGTCTGCTAATAAAATTGAACTTCCGTCTTCTTGATAATATATATACCGTTGGATTTCAGAAATCCCCTTTTGGGTTTCGTCTAGCGAAATGAAAACATCCGACTCTTTCTTTAATTCTTTTGGTCGGTCTATCTCATCAGCGTTTTTAACGATTTCTCTTATTGCTCCAATGGATTCTGAATCTGTAATTTCGTTATGAAAATTTACCCCTTCTCCACCTTCATCGGTAAAAGGAGTACCTATTCTTAATACTTCTCCCATTGCACACCCTGCAAGTATTACGGAAAAGCTTAAAATGACTACCAGCCAAATGTACTTATTAATTTTTAGTTGTCCTCTCCTATATGTCTTTCATAATCCTTTATATTTATCAAAATACTTAACTGTTTGACTCGATTGAAGTGTAATCCTTATACAACAGCTGCACCCTTTTGTTGATAGTTTTACATTGGCAATTAAAGCTAATAACCATCACGCAAATTGATTCTTACAATCAATTCGATAATCGGTGAAGTAAACGTATCTGGAATCATCGGTGAAGGTAAACTTTTGTTATAGTTCGTTAAGCCGAAGGATGCCCCATCCAAATCGATCCAATCCAATTCGTCGATCCCCTTAATTTGCCCAATGAAATGATAATCAGCCACATAATAGTAAGTCCCATCGTCATTTTCAGCAGCTTACCAAACTTCCGCTTCCTTTCTTGCGTCAATGCCAAATTGCTCAAAAAACTGATGAATGGCAGGGGTTGTTTGGACAATGACCTTTTCATAGTATGTACATTCAGGGCATCCACAATGAGCTTTGTCTGAAATAAGTGGAAGTTCCTTATATAATTCCTTTGTTTTAGTTTTATCTACCTCAATGACGTGTCCATGTAATAGTAGTTTCTCCAAGTTCTCATCCCTGCCGATTAAAGAGCTGCACTACTCTTTGATTAGTAATTGCTTATTCAGGGTCCCCATCTAACAAATGCCCATTCTTCAATTGTTTGAATATCGAGCGGCATGGGATGATATAGAAATTCTTCTTCCACTACATCAATACCCGGAAAATCAGCTAAAACTTCTGTACAGGCTACACTTAAAACTTCCTTTTCTTCTTCAGTTGGTTCTGTATCAAAAAAAGCTTGCCATATAAGCTCATTTTCCTCGTCTATAAGTACTCTTAATCCTTTTAAATTCCTAGGAATAGCACAGAACAATGCTCTGTGTACACTAAGCACTAGCAAGTTTTCCATTTTCAAACTCCTTGCATATTAAATTTACTATCTCAATGGAATTAGTAGAATCCTTATGCCCAAATTGTCCCCGATTGCAGTTCATTATTTTTAAGTGATCTTATTTCTTTTGGAATTAAAGATGATACTAGCTATACCTACACCAGTAGCAGGAAGAATTATTAATAAAGTGCTTAATCTATTGGCTTGTATGTAATTATTGAAGAGAAGAAAACTTAAGAAAGCTACTACAAAATAGACTGGTATAAATATTTTTGACAACAAAACGGAATTTTCCATTCTGATCAATCCCTTCTTTTGAGCTAGTTTGGTGCGCAACGGTAGTTCAGTTAACGCCCCCGATTGTTTAATCTTAAAAATTATCAAACAAATATTCTAAAGCTTCTTTTCCTTCTACGTCTCCTACACTCTTAAATCTTTCAACAACAATATCGTCATGTTCAGCAGCAAACTCAACTTCCCATCTTTCACCTGGTACTGAAATATCAACTCTGATATATTCATCTCTAGTTTTATCTAAAGTATAATAAATTTTATTTCGTTCAAGTTTTTCTAAAAAATCAATGAAATTTTTCATTGCTACACCTCTTTCATCCCTCAATATAGCCCGATAATGGCACAAATATTTTTCTACAAGCACTACCGATCATATAGTTCCTTTTAACTTTCATCTCTTTACAGTTAGATTTTATAATGGTAAAATAGAAAGTAACAGAACCCACCACGCCTCTTTGCAATGCGGACCAAGGTGGGTCATTTTTTATATTTGGAGGAGATTTAAATTGACCTCTTCAGAAACACATATTAAAGAACCTCGAACTTACGAACAGCAACTTGAGATTTTGCAAGAACGAAATCTAGTTATTGACGATATGGATGATGCAATATCTTTTTTAAAAAGTGTAAGCTATTATTGATTTTCCCCGTACGGACTCACACTTAAGCAAAATGATAACAAGGACTTATTTCTAGATGGAGTAAGCTTTTTTCAAATGAAGATGATTTATAATTTTGACCAAAAGCTTCGAGATCTTTTGATGAATCATCTAGAACTCGTTGAAATAGAGTTCCGATCTAAAATCGCTTATCATCATTCACACCGGTTTGGAGCATTAGGTTACAAATACCCTGATAACTTTTCTTCTCCGGTAGCTCATAAAAGGTTTCTCGAAGAACTAAATAAGCAAATTAATCGATCTGGAAAAGAACTTTTTGTCCTTCATCACAAATCAAATTACGGAGGAGAATTCCCTTTCTGGGTAGCAATCGAAGTTATCTCTTTTGGAGAGCTATCGAAACTATTTAAAAATCTGACTGAAGAAATTAAAGATGAAATAGTAAATGACTTTAATCTATCTAGTTTTTACGCTGAAAGCTGGCTTCATACTCTCTCCTACATAAGAAATGTTTGTGCACATTACGGGAGAATATACGGTAAAGAATTGGCCATTAAGCCAAAGCTTTTCAAGTCAAAGAGAAATAAATTCAAAGCCAACCGTATATTTACAGCCGTGTTCATCTTAGCTAAACTTTTGCATAGAGAAGATCGCATAAACTTCATTACAACACTTCAAGTTTTATTAGAGGAGTATTCAGATCATATTGATCTTACAGAACTTGGTTTATCCGATAACTGGGAGCGTTTGTTGCTTGAACATTAAACTCAATAGTTGACCTCATTTGCAAAGAAACCAATAAAAAAATAATCTCTGAACAAAAAGTCCACATTTTCCCTGTTGGACTTTTTTATTTGGGAAGATACAGATTAACCGCAAAAATACAATTCTTTGTTTCGTTATTGCCCCCAATAAAGGCAAAGTAGTCGAAAATCGTTGATCTGCACTCCAGCCGGACACGTGTCTTATGGGCGTGCGGTGAACCACACTCCCAGTGCAAAGATGTGCTCCTTCTCGCTACGCTTCACTCGCAAAAGCCGTTCTTCGTTACGACTTTCGCTGATCCTCTCAGAGTCGCCGGCTTCCACTCCGATCAACTAGCTGACTACAAAGATGTCTCTTCCAGAATCGCGCCCGTTTTCTTTATAATTTTCATCCAAAGTTTCTATCCAAAAACAGAAGTAGAAAACTACCTGCACATAGGAAAAATGCAATTCGAGTTATGATGTAAATGGAGAGTTCAACTTTAGTTAATTTCCTTTCCTTCTTAATTTTCTTGAAATGAAAATAGTAGTAAATGCCACATATGAGCAGGACAACACCTGATAACTGATATATGTTCTTTAACAACTCGGTCAAGAAAATTCTCCTCTCCTAAATGACCCTATTACTGAAAACGGGTGCAGTTCATCTTCAAGAATTGCACCCGTTTGAAGCACAAATCTTATGCAAGAAATGCATCCGTTAAATTAACCATGGCTAATAAACTAACTCAAGGACTCAAACCATATGCAAGATTAAAAATACTAAATAAAATAAACAATACTATTACACTAAGCGATATGGCTTTTATAAAATAAGTCCAACGATCTTTTTCCATTGGCTTTATTTTTTGAATAATTGCGTATAAAACAAGAATCGCGATTGGAATGATAAAAGCAAAACTAAACCAGTATGCCCAATCCCTATTCACGTCCCAGCCCTCTGGTATGACAGGTCCGTCATACATATTGTATTTCTTGTGAATACGATGATAACCATAGATGAATACGAAAGTAATAATAAGATAATAGAATGTTACCAATGTTTTCACCCATTTATTATACAGAACTTTTCTACTGAACAATAAGGACATAACAAGCAATAAAATGATAATAACTACAATGAAAATGGTTAACCCTCCAATCCTTCAAACAATCTTAATTACTGTTTTTTGCGAAATGGTTGTACAGTTAACGCACCCGATTGTGAAAGCCTATTCTCTAAGGAGGGAATATACGTATGTATCATACGGCTTTCCATCTTGGTACATATAATTTCTTAATACTCCCTCTTGTTGAAAACCTACTTTTCCTAATAATTTATTCGAGGCTTCATTTTCAATAAATACGACTGCACCTATACGAGTTAAACCCATAACATCAAAACCATAGGAAATGACTTGGGAAACTGCTTCTGAGGTATATCCCTTTCTCCATTGTTGCGGGTGAATTTCGTAACCAATTTCAGCTCGTTTATGTTTGGGCAACCAAGCATTAAAACCAATAGTTCCAATTATACCTTTGGTTTCCTTTCGCTCAATCCCCCATCGTATGCCTCTTTTTTCTCTATAGTTTTTTGAGAATATATCTATGATTTTTTCTGCCTCTGCTACACTTTTGAACGTTTCTTGTCCGTAAAAACGTGTTACGTCCTCGTTAGAAAAACAAGAAAAAATGCCTTCTGCGTCTTCAGTTGTTAATTCTCTTAATATCAGCCTATCTGTTTCTAGTGTAGGAAACATATAATTCTCCCCCTTATTTATTTCGTAATATAGCAAAATTCAATTGAAATTTAATTATGCCTACAACAAATTATTTAACAAACTGGTCCGTTTGGTATGCAACAGTGGTTCAGTTAAAGTCCCAAAACATTTAACAGGCAGACATATATTTTTTGACTTTTGTTGATGATTTGATAATCAAATCGATAGCTATAAGAAATGAATATGAAATAACAGCAACTTTAATATTCTGGATCCATGTTATCTCTGGATTGAATAACCATTGCATAATGGTTACAAGTACCAAGAATACTAAACAAGTGGTTAGCCAATACTTAACAACCTTTTTTAACATACCCCCATCCCCTTAACATTTCTCATTGATCTTCCCCTATTACTGAATAAAGTGTTCTATTTTCTTATTAAGTAACATTTCAACTAGCTGAACAACATTTGATAATCCTAAGAAAAAGAGCATACTGAAAAGTAATAGATACATATTTTCTGGTAAGGGACTTTCAAATATTAATCCTGATACAGAAACAAAGATAACTCGAAAGGCAAAGTAAATTGTAATTATGCTAATAAAAGACTTCAAGAAAAAGAACACTTTACTTTTTCTATACTCTTTTTGAATTAAATTCATAAGCAATCTCTTATTCGCTTCTTTTCGGATTTTCATACCCTTCTTCCGAGGAATAGCCAACGAGATTCACAACACCATCTTTGACTATATACATATAAACGACTTCGAGTTCGTCTATGAATATTACTTCAACACCTGCCCGAGAAAAAGCAGATCTAGTAGCATGTCTACTTACCCAATCGTCTTCAGGATACGTTTTCTCTAAGTAGGCATTAACAATGTCCTCATGCTCATACCACTCTTGAAGCGATGACTCTTGTTTGTACATCACATAAAAAGTTTCGATCGATGCCACAACAATCGCTAGAACTAACAGGATGGTCCGAGCCTTTCTCCAAAAAAGTGCAACAATGAGCAACAGTATTATAGGTGCAACTAAAATCATGAAAAGGATTACACTACTCGGACTCAAAACACATACCTCCTAAAATTTACTTATTTTACAAAACTAATAAGAATAATTCTCTGTCTTTTTCTGTTATTGCAATAACACGATAGCCGTTTAATAGATATTGTTGTGAAGCAGCATTTTAACAACCAGAATTAACTGCTCAGCCTCATATACTTTTTTCTTACGATATTGGCCCTCATGTAGATCAAGCGCATTTCCTTGTTATAGAATTGCCCCCGTTTGTGGTATACCAGCAACTAGCTATAATTACTCAGAAACCAATTTTTTGATCATTTGAAAATTAGGCAATGTAACTCCCTTGCGTTCTACATTTTGAGACCGCGTTATCTGGTACCCGCGATGCTCAAAAAATGGTTTTGCTGTTACACTTGCTTCTGTATAAATTTCCGAGAGTCTAATTTTCCTTGCTACGGACTCGAGCTTACTTACTAAGGCTGTTGCAATTCCCTGTCCCTGAAAATCCTTATGAGTGTAGAGTCTATCCAGATAGCCATTATGTGTCATATCACTAAAACCGACAATCTTACCGTTTATTTCAGCAACATAAGTGGCATTATTGCTTAAAGACTTGTTCCAACTATCCAATTTTTCGTCTATCTCATTCCTTGGCGCCCAAGCATTAAGTTGTTTTATTGAATAATCTGCTGCGTTTACTGAATGTACCGTTTCGTAAAATAAAGAAACAACCTGATTAATATCGGAACCATGAAACTCTCTAATCCTCATAAATTTTGTATCTCCCTGTTACATTGTTCAATTATCTGGCCCGATTGCGTTATTAGCGCGATTACTTGTGAAGCAATCCCACCCGATTGTGAACGGGCAAGACATTTAACTTTTAGCTTTCTTATTGGTTTTAGTTATCCATTCCACAAAAATAAAAACAAAAAATGCAATGACAGTAAGTCCACTATTGTCAACCCAACGAATTTCTGGTCGGAATAACCACTGTAAAGCCGTTAGAAACACGATGAAAATTAAACAATACGTTAGTGCTCTTTTAAACATATATTCATTCCTTTCTGTTCCAAAAAATGGTCCATTTCTGGCACAGTGCTCATTCAACAACTCCACCAGAAAAATGAATAGTAATATTTGGGCAAACCTTTCACTCTCACGGGATTAATCTTTTACTGTCCTAATATCATGTATTGCATTCGTAATAATGGAGTCTTCCTTTGTGACCTGATGACCTTCTACAAGCGAGATATAATAATCCTCATTCGATAAAGGATAAAAGTTCTGATCCTCTTGCTTCTTTTCAAAATAGATCGTGTATGTATGTTTGGAATTTGTTTTTAACTCCCAACTTCCTCCTAATTCCATAGTGACATTGGCTGATATTCTATTAGCAGTGTAGCCTTTTTTATCTTCTAACCATTCACCTACAAAGTACTTGTTTTTATCTTGTTCGATCACTAAAATTTCTATTCCATCCGTTGTAGTGATCAAGTCAATACTTCCTTTTATTCCTTCGCTTTGAATCAGTTCCTCTAAAGCAGCTTCCGGTGATGGGGAATACTTTGCTTGATTCTCTTCGCTACACGCAGATAATAGTAAAAAACTGGTCATTATAAACATAACAATAAAACGCTTTATGATATTTATCCCCTTCTACTCGTTTAGTTGGCACGTTTCAGAAGCAATTCAGCTTCCACATAACCCACCTCTAGTAGTGAATCGTCAGGACATACAATTGACGCTCAAGTCTCAACCATTTTGCTCCTGCTTCTCCCGTTCCTCTCGCTCAAGAATATATCTTTCGTATGCATCCTTCACTCCATCGTACGGATCGACTGGAACGATATGTTGATGTATTTCCTTCAACAACCAAAACGATCTAAAAATCACTCCAACAATGATGGCAGTTAACGCATACCAACCTATAGGACTGATAAACGCCAAAATCCCTAAAACACCCGCCACCAAAATACACCCTACTAGCTTCATACCCTCTCTCCTCTACATGCATTCCGTATGATTTCTCTTAAAAGTACTCAGTGACAGATTTTCTGCCACTATAATCTCTTCTATTTTCCTACTCCAATTAACTGAACATGCGTTTCCTCATTATTTTTAAAAACTCGCATATATTCATACGTCCGATCCAATGTAATCTTATATAATTTATATTCGTCATTTGTCGGTTCATCATTCTCCTGCAAGTAAATCTGGAATGAATCTTCATCCGTTCTAATGTCCATATCACCAAATCCTTTTCCACTATCCAGGAAATCTTGATTTAGATACAAGTATCGTATTAAATCCGTTTCATTGAACATATAGACCCCATTCCCCTCAGGATCATCAGCAGTTTCTATTCCGTCAATAAAGCTTTTCACATCTGCATTCACTTTATCGATTGGCACTTCCGAATAAGACAATTGCTTCTCGCCACACCCTACCAACACACTTGCAATGAACAGCAACACGAATAATTTCCTCATTTGATAACCCCCTGTCAGTTTAACTTCAAAAGAATTGTATAATTACTTCCAATAAACATACCATTATTTCCAAAGATTACATATGGGTAATTTGATATTCTACAATAAAAACTAGAAATATATTCGATAATTCGCAATCGTCTACTCTACTATGGTAAAATGGAAGTAGAGTCAGATTCTCTTTTTTGAAAAGCAAACTAGTTTTTTATTATAAGGAGGAATTGCAAATGGCTAAAGACGACAGAAAAGAAATTATTAAAAAGAACGAAATGCGGACGAAGGAAATTTCCAAAATGATTGGTGAAGGCGGAATCGGAGCGGACAAATATTACGATATTAGAAAAAAGATATCTCCAGAAGATGTAACCGAAGTACGCGAAGATTATGGTTCCACCGACAATAAATAATCTAGTAAATTAACTTCAGTCATTCCATAAAACGACCAACGAGCCACTTTCCTTTAAAACGGAAAGTGGCTCGTGGTTTTACATAAAAAAAACCCCCGCACTTGCGCGGAAGTCTGTTTTCACAATATATACTTGTCAATCTTCAATACCAACTCTGCAATTTCTGGCTTACTTACTTGATCGTCCGCTCCAACACTGTCGCCTTTATGTTTCAAGTCATCTGTGATGAGTGAAGAGAAGATGATAACCGGTAGCTCGGTGAGTTTTGGCGTCTCACGAATACGTTTGGTGAAATGATGTCCGTCCATTTGTGGCATCTCGATATCTGTGATAACTAACTGAATGTCCTTCTTCACATCGATACCATCCGCCACGAGCGTCTCCAAATAATCAAACGCATCTTTCCCGTTTTCATAGAAGTCGAGATTCGCGTAGCCGGCTTCACTGAGCGTATCATACAATAACTTACGCAATAACGGCGAATCTTCCGCAATCAAAATGCGTTTATCTGAACGCTCACGCTTCCCAAGCTTCTTCACTTGCTCTACGTTAATACCTGCATCGGGATTAATATCCATAATAATCTTTTCAAAATCAAGCAACAGCAACATGTCGCCATCGAGTTTGATGACGCCAATCACCTGGGAGTTCTCTGCTGCGTAAATGCCTAAAGGTTTCTCGATTTGATTCCAGGAAATGCGGTGGATTTGCGTCACATTATGTACACGGAAGACGACCGTTTGTTTATTGAAAGCAGCGACGATATACTTAGCATCTTCTGGATGGCTTGAAGGTGCCATTCCTAAGATTTTCTCCATACTGACGACCGGCAATACTTCCCCGCGCAACTGAATAATTCCTTCCACTGCAAAATGCGCATGGGGAATCGGTGTGATCTTCAATGGCATGATAATTTCCTTTACCTTGATCACGTTAATGCCATAACGATTACCTTGCATCTCAAATCCGACGATCTCCAGCTCATTTGTTCCGCTTTCCAATAAAATACCTGAATCATTGGACAAATTCTTCCACCCTCTCAGACGATATGGTCTATTACTAATGTATGTATTCATAGAATATACAATTCATTGGTGCAATAGAACTAGTATACCACACCAATTGACTATCCATCTATGGCAATATAAATAAATTTACTAGTGAAATGGGGTCAGGGGTGTACGAACCCCGGCTTATTCGAATTCGCCAACCAGTTTTCGAACTGCGGAACGGTCAACGGCTTCGAGAAATAGTACCCTTGGAAAGTCAAATCCGATTCCAAATCAAGCAGGAATTCCACTTGTTCTAGTCTCTCTACCCCTTCGACGACTATGGTCAGATCCATTGAGCACCCGATTGCTAGTATGGCATTCAGCACGGCACTCTTCTTCGCTGGCGCTGGTACTCCATCCGTAAAGGACTTATCGATTTTCAATGTCGTAATGGGCATCTGCTGTAAAAAGGACAAAGAAGACACGCCTGTTCCAAAATCATCGAGTGCAATCGAGAATCCATAGCGCCTGAATCGCTTCATTGCAGCAATAGCCTGGGTGGTGGACTTCGCGGTACTCGTTTCCGTTATCTCCAGTTCAATACGGCTAGGGTCAAATCGGTACGCATTGGTTTCTTTCCATAGCAAATTGAGTAAACGCGGTTCCGTCACGTATTCACCGGGAATATTGATCGCTACTTGTGGCACATGAATGCCTTGCGAATCCCAATTATGAATCTGTCTGCACACTTCGCGAATAATCCAGTCCGTCACTTCGCCCATTCGCCCTTCTTGCTCCAATATTGGAACAAACGTCGCTGGCGGAATGGGCCCAAGCTTTGGATGCGTCCAGCGAAGCAATGCTTCCACACCGACAAATTCATGGGTAGCCCCTTTTACTTTCGGTTGATAGACAAGATAGATATGTCTTTCATCCAACGCCTCGGAAATATCGCGCAAGACATCTTGCTCATATGACTTTCCGTGGATGACTGGGTCAAACGTCAACAATCCCCATTCATGTGAAGCGGCCGCTTGTTCCACAACCATCAACGCTTCTTTATACAACGTCTTCACAGACTTGTTCTGATCCGCCTGAGCTAGTCCACATGCATAGCGCATCTCTTGACTCTTAATCGGCAGTAGTTGATCTATTTCACTCTGCATAATCACAAGGTTTTTATAAAAATCTGTGGTACGTCCTGTTTGCTCAACACAGAAGAGAAAACGATTTCCGCTGACACGATACAGCTGAGCGTAAGAAGGTTTCCACTTCGCAAGCAACGCGCCGATTTGCTTCAAAATCTTATCTCCTTCTGTATAGCCGTATAATTGATTAATGCGCGGCAGATCAGGGAAATTCCAAATCGCGACACCTCCCGTTGCGACGTCTTCCGCCAAACAACGCTCCCAATTCCGTCGATTCGGCAATTTCGTCAACACATCGTAATACCTCAGCCAATAATCGACATAGCGATCAATATAAGACGTCAACAACATTCCAAGAAGTAACAGCCCAACTCCAACACCGATCAACGCAATCATGATCTCCATATGCATAACGGACTCACGTATCGCTTGTCCTTCTTCTATATAATAGTTAGTACCGAATATGCCTAGATAATGTAGAGAAAGTGTTCCGACCGTTAGAAAAAACATGACAAGTGCTATCGATAGCGAAATACCTTTCGGGTCGCTAATTTCCCGTAGCGCCAGATAGACCAATAATCCGCCAATCAAGTTCCCCGCAATGAGCAGTTCCCAATCATAAACGATTACAGCATCCACCATCATCGCTTTCATGCCTAAATATTGCATAGCACTCATACCTTGCGCAATTAATGCAGCTCCTACGGCATGGCGCCAACAGGCTTTCATCGGGCTTCGTACAAGCTGGAACGCAAGTAACGTCGCAAAGAAGATCGGCAATATACAAATGAAAGCCCAACCGTAATGCACATGCATTTCAACCGGTAACAAAAGTGAATTCATCGCTAGAAAATGGGTTGCCCAAATCCCGAACGACAATGCCAGTGAAGCCAATAAAAGCCATACTTCGCGTTTAAAAAAGCTAGGTTTTAGCATACGTTCATATAATACGAGTGTGGTATAGGAAGCGAACGCTATCACCAAAGCAGATACTAGTATCATTTTTGATGAAAAGGAACCGATTAATTGTATGTATTCATTGTAGTCTGGTGTCGAAAACATCCGCTCCACCTCCTCAATCTATAAGATAGGGAAACTTTTAAATTATAATGATTCTAAGTGCTCACAACTAACGTTATACAAAAGCAAGTGCTTACTATTTATTATTTACTATTTACCTATAGTAGTCAATTACTTTTAAACCGTTTAGTCTATAAGTCTATTTAAATTTTAAGTGTTATATTAATTATATGATATTTTCTGATAATTAGATAATGAAATCCCTTTATGTTGTCACAGAAAATAACGAATTATGGTAGAATAAAGCAAATTACGGAATTGAAGGAGAGACAACATATGCCTATCTATAACAAACTCGTACGCGATCTCATCCCAAAGATCATCGAAGCAGACGGAAAAACGTGCGTAACGCATACATTGAATGATTCACAATACATAGCTGAAATCAATAAGAAGATGCACGAGGAACTGGCAGAGTACGAAGAAGCAACTAACTCGGAAGATGCTGTCGAAGAACTATCCGACTTACTGGAACTCATTCATGCGGCAGCTGCTTATCATGGTGTAACAGTAGAGGAACTAGAAGCTGTACGCGCCAAGAAAGCTACAGCACGTGGCGGATTTAATGAAAGAATTTATTTGGTGGAAGTGGCGGATGACTAAGCTGCGCCTACTGACGAAAAACTTGCTAGGTGACTTAAAACGACTAACTGCGGAAGCGGATACGATCTACTGGATGACAGCGTTCATGATGAAATCTGGAGTAAACGAAGTACTCCCCGCCTTACGTGACGCCTCTATGCGTGGCGCTGATATCAAAATACTGACGGGTGATTATTTATCGATTACACAACCCGACGCCCTGCAATTATTACATGAAGGATTACCTGCTGCCGAACTTCGCATGATCGAAAGTGGAGGTACATCCTTTCATCCAAAAGCGTATCTATTCAAATCACAAAACAGCTCCACCGTCATTATAGGTTCGTCTAACTTATCGCGTTCCGCTTTGACGAAAGGAATCGAATGGAATCTCTACGCACCATCAACAGTAGACGAAGAAATTTTTGAAACGTCTGCGAATGAATTCATGAAGATGTTCTTATCTGTAAACACGGTACCAATCAACAGTGAACAAATTGAGTTGTATAGAACACGATACGAAGAGACGAATCGCAAACTACCATTTAGTTCAGTATGGGAACCTAAAACCGAAATCGAAATGACATTCGGTGCCACTGAACAAGAAGAAAGTAGTACCGTCGATCCTACAGCACCTTATCAATCATCTGTCTTAGATCCACGACCTGCACAAGAACTGGCTCTTACTGCGCTACATCAAACGGTTGAAGCCGGCTACGAAAAAGCCCTTGTAGTTCTCGCAACAGGACTCGGGAAAACGTATCTAGCCGCTTTCTTTGCAGAATCATACAAACGCGTACTCTTTATCGCTCACCGTGAAGAACTACTCACACAAGCGCAGGCTTCATTCGCACAGGTCTTTCCGAATCGTACAAGCGGAATTTACAACGGCCAGCAAAAGCAAGCAGACACGGAATTCGTTTTCGCATCAATTCAAACACTCGCGAGACAATACCACTTGCACCAATTCTCAAAGACTGCGTTCGATCTGATTGTCGTGGACGAATTCCATCATGCAGCCGCCACAACATACGAACGAGTACTGGACTACTTCACACCCGAATTTCTGCTCGGTCTAACCGCAACACCCGACCGACTCGACAACAAAGACGTCTACAGTCTATGCGACGGCAACGAAGCGATCTCGATTCACTTCCTAGACGCTATCCGGCAAAACTGGCTCTCCCCTTTCGTCTACTACGGAGTACTCGACGAAACGGATTACAGCCAACTGAAGTGGCGCAATAATCGCTACGATGAAGAAGAGCTACTACGCCTGCAAGTACGAGACAGTTATGCAGAAGCGGTACTTACTGCATGGAACGAACATAAAAAGACTCGCACGATTGGATTCTGTTCTTCCATTAAACAAGCTATCTACTTAAGCGACTATTTCACAAAAGCCGGCTACCGCTCACTTGCCTTACATGGCAGTACGGACCGACAAACACGCACCACCGCACGCAACTTGCTGGAAACAGGCCAACTCGACATCATCTTCACCGTCGATCTATTCAACGAAGGCGTCGATATCCCGAGTGTAGACACTCTCCTATTCGCACGCCCTACCGAATCCTTAACGGTATTCACGCAGCAAATCGGTCGAGGCTTGCGTATAGCTACCGGCAAATCTCATTGCGTAATCATCGACCTCATCGGAAACTATCGCAATGCGCGGAAGAAGTTTGAAGTATTTAACGAGAACAAAGAATTACCTACCAAGATTAGTAGCGAAATCTTTACCGAATCAGGCTATTTCGAGTTCCATTTCGAAACAGCAATCATTGACCTACTCAAAGCGATGAAACAAAACGAACCAATTCAGCAGCGGCTGATTACCGCCTATTTCGACTTAAAAGCAGAACTAGGACACCGCCCGACATATCTTGAATATCATTTGAAAGCAAATGAAGATGCGAGGGCTATTCAGCAGAAATTGAAAACGTATCCGATTCTTTTGGAGTATGCAGGTGAACTGAGTGAATTGGAGAAAGAAGTACTCACGCAACATAGAGACCTACTCATTGAAATCAATAAAACCTTAATGAATAAAAGCTATAAGATGATTCTACTGAAGTACATGCTGACAAGAGGTGCATCGGATTGGTACCAACCTGTAACACCGAATGAAGTTGCCCCCTTCTTCCATGCGTTTTTAATGGAGAAACCATATCGTCGTGATGCGGATCTATCAGATAGACAAGGTCGGTCACTTCGGGAATATGATGAAGGTAAAGTGGCTAGGTTGATTGCTAATATGCCGATGACGAAGTGGAGTGGATCTTCGAAAGGTTTGTTTGTGTTTGAGGATGGTGCGTTTGGTACGCAGATAGAGATTGAGGAGTGGCATGAGGATATTTTGTTTGGCTGGGTACGGGAGATTTGTGAGTATCGGTTGCATTGGTATTATGGGAGTAAGAGTTTTAATCAATGAAAGCTGAATAAGAACTAAAAAACCTGTTTCAATTGAAGAAGTAATATCTTATAGTGAAGACCTTGGATTGCAGTTTCTCTATGTCCTAACAACCAGTTGAAGCGTCTGCCACAATTTCCTCCCTCAGATGGAGGAAGTGATAAAGGATATTTCCAAAATCACCGGTTTTTTCTCTGTCTTTATAGTTCCGATCCGTATTTTATTTGCTGATAGAAAAGAGATGTTAAAAGAAGCGAGTTATATTCGTATAGAGGAATTTAAAAAGAAAGCCAGTAAAATTTATGAAAAATTCTACCCTTCAGACCAGTTAAAAGGCGGCCGATTTTTCTGAAATCGCTATGTTAATTTATCGTCCGCCTTTTTTATTGGATAGATTATCACTTGAGATTTATGGTTTCTGTCCAATGAACTGGATAACATGGGAGAGTCCTTTATGGAGGTCGCCTTCATTGCGTGTGACCTCTCCCATAAAAAAGTGAACGATTCGCCAATCATTGAATGCTTCCAGAAAGTCTTCCGGCCGGTAGAGAAAATCCAGCTCTTTGGGGCCGCCGCTTTGATAAGGAATTTGGTATTGTGAATAGACTTCTGCTATAAAATACCCTCCAGGCCTTACGGAATCTTTGACTCCATGAAGGGTTTTCATACGGACTTCTCCTGGGAAGTGGCCAAAAATATTCACAATTCCATTCCATTGATTTGGCTGCCACTGAGCTTCTGCCAGATCGACCAGCTGTATGTTCACATCGACGCCTTGTTTCGCTGCCAGCTTTTTCACCTTATCCAATCCGGATTCGGCATTGTCCCATGCCGTGACGTTCAGCCCCTGTCTAGCCAGGAAGACGGCGTTTCTACCTTCCCCTTCCGCAATAGTCAAGACTTCCCCGGATAAATTCACGTGCATATCCTTTAAAAATACATTCGGTTCGGTTCCATAGATATATTTCTCATCTTTAAAGCGTTCATTCCAGTTAACCATTGTACTGCCTCCTTGGTTTTTAAGTGTTCTTTAAAAGTTTTACTGCGAAGCATTGGATATTCATGTGCTTCTGTCTTTCTGTTATAAGAGGGTAGACGAGCAATTTTAAGGTCTATATTGTTAATACCCTGTCTAAATAGGCTACTCTTAATTTGAATTTCTTTTTTCTGTTCGTCTTAAGATAATGAAAAGGAGACAGTCGGCTGTCTCCTTTTCATTGGTTTGTGTGAAATTCTATAAAATATCACTCCAAATTTTAATGGCCGTTCCCAAAATCAGCAACGCCAGAATCCATTGGAGATATTTAGTGTTCATTTTCTGTCCCAATTTTGCACCAAGTGGAGCAGCTAGGAGACTGCTTATAACCATCACAGCCGCAGGACCATATAAGACCTGATCAGCCAGGATTTTTCCCCCTGCCGAACCGATAGAGGAAATAAAGGTAATAGCCAATGAGGACGCAATTGTCATGCGGGTAGGGATTTTCAAAACAACCAGCATGATCGGTACGAGAATAAACGCTCCGCCTGCTCCTACAACTCCCGCAGCAAGTCCAGCGATTAAAGCCAGGCCTGCTGCCAGCCATCTATTAAACTGCACATGATTGAGCTGAACATCATCCAAGCCCTTATTTGGAATAAACATCAAAATTACCGCTAGTGTCGCTAAGAGAGCATAGACGATATTGACTGCTATTTCTGATAAGAACGTGGAACCGAAGCCACCGAGGAAACTTCCGATCAAAACAGCTCCGCCCATATAAACAATAATTGTTTTGTTTAATAAACCACTCTTGCGATATGCCCAAACACCTGCAATAGTCGCAAAAAAGATTTCAACCGCGCTGATGCCGGCCACTTCATGTGGAGTGAATTCTGCAACTCCCAACATCGGTGGAATAAACAGTAACATGGGGTATTTGATGATAGCCCCCCCAATACCGACCATGCCGGAGATAAACGAACCAATAAAACCGATCAGGAAAATGACGATAATAAAGTCAAAACTCATCTTTTGTCACCTCTTCAAAAGCTTTAAAGAGTAACACAGCGATATCCTTTAAAGCCTTTAGCCTTTCTTGATTCAGAATCTAAGGACCTCGCCCTCCTCTTCAGTTTCCAGCAATTCGTGGCCTTCTGATTTCGCCCAGGCAGTCGAGTTCGCCCCATTGTTGGTAGCGAGGATTTTCAGGACTTGTCCGGATTCCATATCTCTCAATTCTTTTCTTATTTTTACGATGGCCATTGGGAATGCAAGTCCTTTTGCATCAGATGACTCATCTTTCTAAATCATTTACATTCCTCTATACTGCGCAGTTATTCGGTCCCGTCTCCATTTCCTTCGCTTCTTCAAGCGGCGGATTAATCTTGCCCATATTTGTCTGTCGGATTTCTTCATAAGCATTCGGCTGATCTTTCAGACCTTCCGTAACCCGCTTGATGAACTTTTCTTCATCTTTTATCTGCAGGCCTTCATTGTTCTGGTAAAGAACAGACAGTTTTGCTGAAACACTGCCTTCTTCATTGATCTCACTGACGTCCGAGTAATGAGCCGGAAGCACAAGCAGATCATCAGCCAATTTTTTGTAGCGGCTATAGAGGGTTTCGTACAGATCTTCTGCCCAGTCGCTCGCTTTACCGGCAAGATCCGGGCGGCCGATAGATTCTACAAACAGAATATCACCTGTTAGCAAGTACTGATCGTCAACTACGAATGTGGTGCTGCCGATTGTATGCCCAGGTGAGTATACAGCTTCGATCTCTGCGCTGCCGACTTGAAGTTTCATTCCATCAATGATTGGTTCAAATTTAAAAACAACTTCTTCCGCGTCATCCGGCGGCAAGTAATAGGTAGCATCCACTGAGTCCGCCAGTTTTTTACCGCCTGAAATATGATCCGCATGCAAATGCGTATCCATGACATGTGTTATCTTCAGACCTTTTTCCCGCGCAAACTCTTCGTAGGTTTCTGTCATCCGGCTGGCGTCAATAATTGCCGCTTCCCCATCGGATTCGACCAAATAGGATAGACATCCTTTGCCAAGTCGCACGAATTGGTAAAGAGCGCCTCCAGACACTTCGCCAATTTTGACTGTTTCCAGCTGTTCACTCCAGGCTGCCATGCCGCCTTCAATCGAGTAGACATTGTCAAAGCCCTGTTCCTGCAAATAGGAAGCCGCTTTTTGGGAAGTGTTCCCTCTTGCACAGACTGTATACACATTCTGGTCTTTCGGCAAATCCTCCAAGCTCGTTAAATCGGGATCACTCAGCTCCCTGAAAGGGATGTTGACGTATTTGACTTGATCCCCTTCAATCTGCCAGTCAGCCGCTTCATCTTTGCCGCGGACATCCAGTACGTAAACCGGTTCTTTCTGAAATACCTGATTCGCTACTTTCTTTGGTGATACTGATTTAATTTCCATGAATAATTCCTCCTTACCATAAACTCTTATTTACCGCCCCAGGTATACTTTATGATAAAAAAATTTGGCTTAAACTGTCTTATCAATACAGCCAACCAATCTTTTTTCAATATCCGCCGCAATTTCCATCAGGGAATCGTTATTAACCATTTCTATCAGCGCACTCGGTTTCGGCATGCCTATTTTCGTTATACCCTCCTCTTCAAAGACAACAATTTTGCATGGAAGGAAATACCCGACGAGCAGGTTTTCGGACAATATGCGGTTGGCTTCCTGCGGGTTGCAGACTTCAAGGATCGTATACGGTGTATTGAAATCAGTGCCTTTTTCCTGCAGCTTCGCAGTCAAATCGAAATTCCAGAGCACTCCAAATTTGTCGTCCTTCAGATTCGCTTCCAAATCCTTCACCGCTTCGTCCTTGCTCTTGCTTGTTTCCACTGTGTAATCAAACATTTGTATTGCTCCTCTCTTTTATGTACTCATTCTTTTCTTAAACTTCCCGTATTATGCCCATTAAAACATTTCATCTGGAGATAAGCCTTTACTATTATGTGTAGCCTAACGGGTTTGTATTTTCTTTTAATAACATAAGCCAAATCTGGTGAATAAGTTTGACTGTTAACGATTGGTCTTTGAATAGTACTTTGTAGGGTTTCTCCGAATACAATAACCAATTCAACGTTTTCCTTACTAGTATCGATCCCACTTACATCATAGAATAATTTTTCAAAAAGATATATTTCAGATGGCGTTTCATTACTATACTTAGGATGCAGTTTATTAGGTAGCAATTTTTTCATGTACCATCAAATTTAGTGCCTTCTGTTTCTCCTTCAGATACATTGACTGTTTTAAAAGCAAAGAAGATATTTCCTTTCTGTATGGCTAAGCAATAGTACTTGCTATACTTCGATTGAAATATATATTGGTTCTATTGCTTCAAATGTATTCATACCCTTTTCGACTTAAAAGCAAATGAAGACACCAAAGCCATCCAACAGAAATTCAAAACATATCCGATTCTCTTAAAGTTTGCGGATAAACTGAGTGAATTGGAGAAAGTAGTACTCATGCAACATAGAGATCTACTCATCGAAATGTAAGCGTCAAATAGCGAACACATATTAATAGAAGCAGATACGTGAGATACTCCTCCCTCTATAAATGTTGATGTATCAACGGTTTGAGCCGTTGTAAGGGTGCCAAAAAAATATTTTTGACACGATGATAAACAATAATAATTAGATATTTGAATTTTCAAACGTCCATGGGTGTGCTACGCGGTCACCGCTGGATAATATTGGTTGCGATGATGATGCTATATACGATGCACTCTGGATCTCCGCATAGCTTATGATGACGTACCCTCCCATGTCTCTTGGCGTCAAAAGCGCCTACATTCCTTCGTTCGGTCTAGTCATAAGGCGGAGGCTGGCGAAGCTCCCATGGGGACTCATTGGTCGAATGGTGAATATAATGCCGGCTTCTCCGTGTCATCCGATTTTCTAGGTATTCACTCAGAATGTCATGCTTAAGCAGCTCTATAGAGCGTGGGAATGTCTTTCATCATTTGCTCAGCGTCAAACACCATGTGCTTCGTACAGATTGCGTGTAGTACCTTCAGTAGTTTTCCGCAGAGAACCACAATGGACTGTTTCTTGCGTAATGGATTCACTTGTCTGGTTGTGTAATACTCGTGCAGTTGTTTAAATGCCTTGTTATGCCGCACCATTGGCATCATGACACGGAAGAGCAGTGCACGCAGCTGGCTTCTTCCTCTTTTAGAAATTCGTTTCTGTCCCTTGTGTTGTCCGGAAGAATTCTCCCTTAGTGTCAATCCCGCGAGTTTCAATAATTGGCGTGGATGATTGTAATGGGCAAAACTGCCGATTTCTGATAGTAAATCAATAATGGTTGCGTCTCCAAGCCCTGGGACTGTTTGGAGATACTCGTACTTAACTGTCGTCTGAATAAACTCTGTCAGCTGTTCTTGAAGTGATGCAAGCTCCTTCTCAAGTTGGCGATAACGCTGGACAAGTGTGGCAATTTCAATACGGGCCATCTGTTGTCCTTCTGTTACACCTATAGAAGTACGCGCACTTACAATGAGCTTTTTCGTCTTTGGCAGCTGGGGAGATTTCATCCCCTCTACTGTTCGGTAGGTTGCCAGTAGTTCTGACGCTTCCTGATTCGCTATCTCATTCGGGAATGGGGTACATTCCAAAACGGCAAGCTCCATTTTCCCAAACGATGGAAATACTGCCTGGAACTCTGGGAAATACCAATCAGTCCAGCGGATCATCTTGTTTTTAATCGCGTTCAATTCTTCAGTAAGGTTGCCTTTCAGTGTCGAACCGACACGCAGTTCAGCCTCTGTCTCTCTTAATATCCGTGGATAGCTGTATCGACCATCTTTCACTAAACGAGCGATGACAAGGGCATCTTTTGCGTCGTTTTTCGTTTGAAGATTGTCATCCAGCTCCTTGGATTTCTTTACATGCATGGGATTGCATACGACGAGGGGGATGCCCCGATCGTCGAGAAAGTAAGCCAGGTTGAGCCAATAATGGCCGGTAGGCTCAATGCCAATGATGACATCGCTTTTACCGAATTGTTTCTTAGCGTCTAGAATACACACATAGAAGTATTCGAATCCCTGGCTTGATTGATGTACAGGAAACGATTTCTTCAGGATCAGACCACGCTCATCCACCATGCAGGCATAATGTGTTTGTTTGGCAATATCCATTCCGATGACTAGCGTTTGATCTGTAACTTGATTAATTTTAGCGTTTTGCGTAAAATTCATTGTGAGTCCTCCTTGGTATGTAAATTAGGGGTCAATTCGTGCAGATTTGACACCCCGCATCATACCAAGAGGGCTCTTTGTGTTCAAGTCCCCGAAAAAGCTTCTAACAGGAATGCTCCCATAGAACATATTTTGGGAGGTATTTATTTGAAAAGAAAAGAAAAAGAAGCATACTGGTCTGCAAAAATCGATGAATATCAAAACAGTGGACTAGCACTTTCTGAATGGTGTGAAACCGCAGAGGTTGCCATCCATAATATGAAGTATTGGCTAAGGAAGCAGTCACCAGTTAATCATACCGCACTTCAAGAGACCAGTTGGGTCTCTTGCGTAGTGGAAGAATCGATAGAGAGCTCGATTTCTTTGAAAGTAAATCATGTGGATATCGAGGTGACGAGTGGCTATGATGAAACTCTTTTACTTCAAGTGATCCGGACGCTACGTCAGATATGATGAATGGTCGCGCCGTTGGGCGCGTCTATCTGGCTGCTGGTCCGACAGATCTTCGGAAGTCGATTGACGGACTAGCTGTCATTGTCCAAGAGCTGTTCCAACTTGATCCTTTCTCCAAAGCACTTTTTGTCTTCTGTAATCGAAAGAGAGACAAACTCAAGATTCTATTCTGGGATCACAATGGATTCTGGCTCTATTACCGAAGACTGGAGAAAGGGCTGTTCGACTGGCCGGACCTTGAGTCTGTTCAACCACTTTCCATTTCCAGCCGACAGTTGAACTGGCTCCTGGATGGGTTACCTTTGAACCAACGTGACGCGCACCCTTCAGTCTCTGCGAAAAAAGTGATTTGAGTCTACTTCTTAGAATAATTTTGTGCTATTATTATTCCTATGAGAAAACCAGACAAGAAAACCCAACTTACAATTGAAGAGCTCGAGAAGAAGAACGAACAACTCGAGCAAGAGAAGAAAAAGCTTGAGGCTCAGATGGAATGGTACAAGCAACAGTTCACTCTACTCCAACAGAAACGCTTCGGAACTTCTAGTGAGAAGACGAACAAGGACCAGTTTGAATTACCGTTGTTTAATGAGGCAGAAGTTTCTTCAGCGATCCTTCTTGCAGAGCCTGCGCTTGAGACGATCAACTATACACGCAAGAAGAAAATCGGACGTGCAGATAAGTTGAAAGACCTGCCGGTCGAGACGATTCACTATGACCTCTCTGATTCGGAGAAGGTCTGTTTAGAATGCGATCATTCCATGCACGAGATGAGCACACAGATACGTAAAGAACTGAAGATCATCCCGGCGCAAGTAACAGTTGTCGAACATGTGCAGCATATCTACAGTTGCCGTCATTGTGAAGAACATGCGATCAAAACTCCTGTAAAGAAGGCTGAGATGCCGAACCCAGTGATCCCGAAGGGATTAGCGTCCCCATCTGCCATTGCACACGTGATGACGCAGAAGTTTGCTGATGGGCTTCCTCTTTATCGACAAGAGAAACAACTCGAACGGATGGGCATTCCTTTGAATCGACAGACACTATCCAACTGGATGCTTTCGAGTACGACGCGATGGCTCAAGCCGTTCTATGATGAACTCTATCGTCGCCTTCGTGAAGAAGAGGTGCTGCATGCGGACGAAACTGTCCTACAAGTTCTCGACGAACCGGGAAAAAAAGCGGAATCAAAATCCTATATGTGGCTTTATCGGACAGGTAGAGACTCTAAGACGCCCATCGTGCTCTTTGATTACCAAGCAAGTCGTGCCAAAGATAATCCGCAAAAGTTTTTAAATGGCTATCAAGGTTATCTCCATGTGGATGGCTATGCAGCCTACGAGTCTATTCAAAACGTGGAGCTCGCTGGCTGTTGGGCCCATGCGCGCCGTAAATTTGATGAGGCACTCAAGGCATTAAAAGGTGCGCCTGCTGGTGCAGGTCGAACGACGGTCGCTAAAAAGGGGCTCAATTTCTGCAACCGATTGTTCGCAATTGAACGCAAGATGAAAGATAAAACGCCTGAAGAACGACTTGAAATAAGGAAAAATGACAGTCAGCCTGTGCTGGATGATTTTTTGGTATGGCTAAAAGAACAAAAGGAAGTTGTCGTTCCGAAGACTGCAACTGGAACTGCCATCTCCTATACGCTAAAACAATGGCCTAAATTGAGGACATTTATGAAAGATGGTCGTATCGAGATCGACAATAACCGAGCAGAGCGATCAATAAAGCCTTTCGTAATCGGTAGAAAAAACTGGCTTTTCGCAGTTTTCACTAGAGGTGCTACTTCAAGTGCAATCGCCTATAGTCTCGTAGAGACCGCAAAAGAGAATGGCGTGAATCCCTTCTTCTACTTGCAGTTCCTTTTCGAAGAACTTCCTCAACGCAATCTTGAAAAAATCTCGGAGTTTGAAGACTTAATGCCTTGGTCGAAGACCTTGCCAAAGAATTGTTATATCCAGTCAAAGAAATAGAAAATGCCCCGAAGAATCTTTATGGTCGATTCTTTTGGGGCATTTTCTTTTAAGTGAAACAACGTGTTCATTTTTTGACGCTTACGAAGCTATGAGGGAATCTGGAGTTAAAAAGACTAGCTTTTATAAATTGGTAAAAACAATCGAAGAAGAAACATCAAGCAGATTATAATAGAAGAAACTCTTAAAACCTCCTTTACCGAGAATGGCAAAAGAGGTTTTTTATATACTTACAACGACTGCTTTAAAGTTTCGGAATTCAACAGTTTTATAATATCCAAGTTTATATCTCTTATATGCCTATAAATATTTGTCCAAAGTTGTCTCGGATACCGTTAGGTAATGCTGAACTAAAGTTTCCAGTGATTTATGTCCTGTTTGTTGCGCGATAGTTGGTAAATCTGCACCTGCTGCGTGCATCGCTACCACCTGGCTTTTTCTGAAATTGTATCCGGTAAGTCCCCCAGTCCACCGCTTCAGAGCTTTACAATAACCTATTTCACTAATAACTGTGCTTTCATAGCGTTCATTCTTATATACTCTTCCTACAAAGTAATCGTCTGCTTTAAGATTGTATTCACGTATATAATCTTCAATTGCGATAATAACTTCTGGTGTGAGCCGTTTAGTATGCCATCTTTTTTGTTTCTTCAAATAAACATGAACAGATTTGTTTTTCAAATCAAAATCTGATATTTTCAGTCGAACCATTTCATTAGGTCGGTTAGCGGTTACAAGATTAACTAAACAAATTGATTTTGCTCTTATCGGTAGCTTATTAAGAGTATCCGTCAATTCTCTCTTATCTATGGCTGCTTTACCTTTAACCTGAATTAAATGGGCATATTCATCTTCACGATACATTTTCCGCATCGCTGAAAGCTCGTATGCAACTCTAGCCTCTCCTTTAAATTCTATACTATGAATCACACTTAAGTATTTTCTAATAGCTGACAGTCTACGTTCCCACGTCGTTTTTTTAATTCTTTGTTTGGTCAATGAGATATATAAATAATCGAGCAGCGCCTCTGTTCCAATTAGTTGGCTAGTATTGGTGCAATATTCTTTAAACCTACGAATATCCCCCTCATATTGTCTTGGGATCTCCCCCATCTTATTTTCAATAACAACTTTTCTGTCGTAGTGACGTTTTTGGGTCTCAAATGTATCTTGGTGCTTTGATAATTTAAAATCTGACATCCCTTTTCCTCCCCACTTCTATTAAAAATCAATCTTGTCCAACATTTTTGACAAATTGATTTTGAAAATAATTATGAGGCAATACATAAGAGGCAGTGAAGTAAAATAGATAATACCAGTGAGTGACAATACCTTTACTACTTCATACCTTACGGATAATAAATGTACTTTTCAGAAATGGAAATGTTATAATTGTTATACAAACTCGGTTAGTTCGTAATAATGCCGGTATGCCGTAATCGGGCCAGATTATTAAATAAGGAGTATGAAATAATGAATTACAAACGTTTTGAAGTCATCGAGAAGCAAGGTAAGATTGAACGCTTTCAAATTATTCGAGATAACGAGACAGGCGTTCTATATATGTCGCACGCTATGGGGTACGGTTTGGGACTGACTGTTATGGTTGATCTTGAAGGGAAACCTCTAGTAGATTTGGAATATCAGAAATCTAAAACTTGCTAGAGAATCGGGTGCGATTCTGGCATAAGGATTTGCTCTCTTTTCAGTTAAAGGGCCAGATCTTTAATTTTCCAGATAGGAAGTTGAAAGATGACACTTCAATGGAAAAGAGAAAATATTATATTTGATAGCTTGTATGAAGCAGATGTTTGGGCCGATTCAATAGGAAATAAAATGTATGCAAGATTATATGATGGTTATGATACACCGGATTACAAAATAGCTTATTCCTTGGCTTTTAGACTTGCTGAGATGAAGGAATTCAGAGTCTTTACAAAAAAGACAATAGATAATGATTATAGATATAAAATTTGGGTGGTACCTTCTTAGTACAGAACTAATTTTTAATTCAAACTAACAGGGGCATTAAACGAATAAGATCAGTACTGCAATCGGGCCATTTTGAAGCACTGTGATAACTTGATAAAAAGGAGTGATTAAACTTTGAAGATTAAACAGTTTACATCAAAGCAAAGATTAGCAATTACAATTTCAACTTTGATGGTGGTAGTCGGTTTTTTAGTGATTTCACAAATGTATTTCACTTATAGCGAAAATCGTGCAATGTCTAGTGGTTGTTACGACAAGGGTGGTTTACCTATAGTTGAAAAGTCTGCGCTAAGTATTACTTATTTTGATTGCGATATGAACCAGTAATACCAGAATCGGGTGCGATTCTAGGATAAAGAATCTGCTCCTTTTCAGTAATCGGGCATTAGTAGATGGAATAAAAAATATGCTTAACAGTATTTTTGTATGTGCTTACACCTAATTTTTTCAGTATTTACATTCATAGTTCACCTCTTTATTGCGACTTAGTACTGTAATCACAGGTCCTGTATCAAGTAAAAAGAACGCCCAGGAAAGACGCTCTTAATGCTCACTTTACTATCTGCTGCATTGTCATAACATCTTTCAAACTTAAACTCTTCACCATTGATACATGTAAGTTTCTTGTTTTGTAGTATCCCGACTCCTTGAACGATCTTCATGAAGTCTTGTGGTCTGCCATCAACAACGATTGTCTTGCCATTCACTATTTTTATTTACTCACCATCCTTTATGTGAGAATAATTCGACAAAAACAGCGAATGCACTTCTTTGTTCCTAATTTTTTTACTTACTCCATCAGATAGTTCGAACATATCAAATCAGTGAAACTTACAAAGTCTTTAGCTCATTTAATATTTTATAGACTGTACTGCGACCTACATTATATTCTTTCGCAATATCAACAGCCCTTTCTCCGCTATCAAAAAGTTTTACAATACGTCTTTTAGTGGCCTGATCAATTGCTGGACGTCCTCCAATCCTCCCTCTTTTTCTAGCAGCTTCTAATCCCGCTTTTGTACGTTGTTGTATAATATCTCGTTCAAACTCTGCAAATACTGCGAGCATACCAAACATTGCTCTTCCAGGAGGCGTTGTAGTATCAAAACTATCATGAATACTCACAAACTCTACTCCTCGTATACTCATTTCCTCTGTTAGTTGATAAAGCTCCTTCGTGCTGCGCGCTAGACGATCTAATTTATAGACAACAAATCGGTCTCCGGATGTAGAAGCTTTTAATGCGCTACGTAATTCTATTCGATTTTCTTTTCGACTCGATATTTTTTCAACATACATAATAAGTTCTAAATTTTGATCTTGTGCATATTTAGTTATGGCAGCCTCTTGCATATCAATATTTTGATCTTCAGTACTTACTCGTGCATAACCTATAATTCTAGCCACAATTTCATCTCCTCCTTGTCTATCTCCATACGTTTTATATAATAACTAGTATAGACGAGTAAATAGACAAAAACAACAAAAAACATGCCACTCAAACATTGATATGAGTGGCATGTTTAAAATATTTATTAAACGGTAGTTTTGTGGGACATGGTGTACTAGAATGAAGCAAATTATCTCTCTAAAGATGAAGGGGATTGAAGATAATACTTCATTTATTCTTATGTCCTTTAGTAATAACTAAATCTACAAACCAGAAATTCAAACCTGGGTATAAACATATAAACAACAGTTTGATTAAATAGAATTCATTTACTAAACTTTTATAAGCAATTAAGTCGGATTTCAACAGACTTAAAATAATAACAGCTATTATACATCCAATAAACATGTGTAAAAAAAGTGACATAATATTCTTTTTCTTAAAGCGTATTATATATCGATCGATTAAAATTGAAACTGGAATACCTAAAACAATAATTAGTGGAGCAATGTAAATTAAAGAGAACACGATAACTAATATTATGCTACTAGTGAGTGAGAATAGTATATTAGTGTGAATACCTTGTGTTGCATTAGAATCCATTACGCTTACTATGAATCCAATATTCAGTATAACAAGAATGCTTGTTAATAACTTATTTTTCAATATATGTATCATAGCAAGCACCTCTTAAAGCATAAAGGCTTGTCATATAACATTAAAATCCTTCTTCCTATACTTACATTGAAAATTCGAAATATCTTTGTGGCGCACCCGGAATCAAGTTAAATAAACTGCCGCCTGTATACTTGAATATCGTTCCAGGCGTATCTTCTGTGTAAGCTAAAGCAAAGTAGAATTCATGATTTGGAGCCTTGTCATGAGAGCCTCTCACTTCGAAACTATAGTTGTTGTATAAAGCACCCTCATAATAATAGTTTATATTTGGGAAATAAGCAGCAAAAGGGTCTCCTATATTATGATTAACTCTCCACATCATTTTGCTACTTGAAACTAGATCTTTGGTTATTTTCATACCATTTGTTGAGGCTTTTTTTGTAGTAGTAACTCCATTTTTAACTTGCGTTGTTACACCTGTATAAGGACTCATTTTCAATTCATTACCTGATGACCATCCAGCAAATACATCTGAACGTGTTCTATACTTATTGGAGAAAAAATCGAATCCTCTATTGTCACCTTTGTAATACGTTGTCACAAGTGGTGGCTTTGCTGTTGCCCCTGGAATAAAAGTAGAGTACCGGAAAATCAGTGAATATTTAATTGCGAATGGAGAAACTTCCCCCATCGATTTTACTTTTTCTTCATTATCGAGCATCATTGAAGGGAGATCTTTTGATTGTAATTCAGTTTCATTTGTTTTTTCATTTGTTTCGACTAAACGCATAAGTACATGAGACTCTGTAAATAATTCTTCCTTTTCTTCTTTAGAAACCTCTAAATTATTCTCTTTTATATAATTTTCCATCTCAATTTTGTTTTGTTTTGGTATATCTTTTTTTGATTCGACAGTGTATTTATATGTTTTTCCTGATTCTAAATCTTGGTCAGTGAAGAATAACTTGTCTGTTTCTCCAATTAACTTCTCGTCTCTGTAAATTTCATAAATTCCATCGCTATCTTCTAAGTATCCCCATGATAACTGAACAAAGTCCCTACCTACGGTAGAGGATAGTTTCGTGCTTAGGTCTCCTTTATCAAGCGGGGATAAACTATAAGCAGTAGCTTCATATGTTTTAGTTCGGGTCTTATAATTAGTTACTTCAATTAACTTATTATTTTCATCATAAGTTCCTATACGGTAACTATACATATGGTTCTCTTCAAGACTTTTGTCTAAATATTTTCTTTCTGGCCCTTCGTAGATTAAGTTCTGGTCTCTATAAACTTTGTAGGTTTTACCTTGCAGATTCCAGTGCAATTCTATTGAATTGCTGGTTTCTTTAGATTTAACTAGTAGCATTTCTTCTGCGCTGGCAGGTTCTAGACTAATGAAACTGACAAAAAAAAGAAATACAATTGATAATAAAAACTTTTTCAAATCTACAACTCCTAAAATTTATTATTTTGCAATACGTTGACAATTTTAACATTTGTTTTATCCAAAATAATCCACCTTTATACCCCAATTTATAATACTTTAGTTTTATTTTACCTAATTAGTAATCTTTTTTCCAAAAAATAAGGCTTTATTTTAAAACCTACTATCGCTAAAAGCGGCAGAACAATGTTTCTGTCATTTTTTTGTAATCTAAACAACTATAAGTGCTCGTGTACGTGCGTTATGTTATGTATAGGATGAAAAAATCGGTAAAAGAGAGGCACTTGCAAATTATTTTGTAATTATAATTCTGTGGAATAACATATGCTTTATATTCGTCCATAAAGGATCCTAGCAAATCAATTCCCTGTGAATCAATGTAGGTACTTTTAAGCTTTTGGTACTGTTCTTCTTGTCGACACCTTTTCTGTAAACACACGTCTTACTTTTTGCTCAATTAGACTGGATGAGCTACCTGTGATTGTGAGTATTCAGGAATAATATTGCACAGATAGTGAAGGATGCAGAAATTGAAAGGTTACGACATCCTCTATTGTCAATACTCATATTTCTTTTTTAAGAAAACACTGATAAAAATAATATAGAAACATGTATTGCATACAAATCAAGAAATTTGAGTGTCAATATTTATATGTTGCTTTTGTATCCCTACTTGAGTGAAGTACATATCTTTAGCTAAGCATTTTATTTCATCACGTTATTTTTTCATAAGCTAATACTATCGCGTCCAACCACACTGCCTATTCACATTATACCCCATACCATACCTTAAAAGGTATAATTGTCCTACACTATAATATGAATCGAGTGACCAAATGAACCCCTACAAAATAGCCGTAATAGCCGGAGACGGCACCGGCCCAGAAGTGATTGATGAAGGTATCAAAGTAATGAAACGCGTAGCTGAACTAAACGAACGGCTTGCATTCGAATTCACTTACTTCTCATGAGGCTGCGAGTACTACTTGGAGCATGGCAAGATGATGGCAAGTCACGGGATGGAGCAACTATCAACGTTTGATGCGATCTATTTAGGCGCGGTTGGTTTCCCTGGAGTGCCTGATCATATTTCGTTATGGGATTTACTGTTGATCATTCGGAAGCAATTTGATCAATATGTCAATATCCGACCGATTCAGTTATTGAACGGTGCGCCTTGTCCGATAGAGAATGGGACAAAAGAGACGATTGATATGTTGTTTATTCGAGAGAATAGTGAAGGTGAATATGCGGGAGCTGGTGATTGGCTGTTTACGGGTAAGCCGGAAGAAGTGGTGTTGCAGACGGGGGTGTTCTCTCGTAAAGGGACGGAGCGGATTATTCGCTATGCATTTGAGACGGCTTCAGATTTTGGGAAGACGTTGACTAGTATTAGTAAAGCCAATGCATTGAACTACTCGATGGTCTTCTGGGATCAAGTGTTTGAAGAAGTGAGTCAAGAGTCTCCACATGTGGAGACGGCAAGCTATTTGGTCGATGCGGCTGCGATGCTGATGATTAAAGATCCTGCAAGATTCGAAGTCGTTGTCACGTCTAATCTATTTGGTGATATTTTAACGGATCTAGGCGCAGCACTCGCTGGTGGAATGGGACTCGCAGCAGGGGCGAATATTAGTCCTGAAAAGACCTACCCTTCTATGTTTGAGCCGATTCATGGGTCTGCTCCTGATATTGCGGGGCAACATATAGCCAATCCATTAGCTGCGATTTGGTCCGCTAGCTAAATGTTCGACTTCTCCGGATTTGAAGACCTTGAAAAGTTGTTGTTGGATTCGATTGAAGAATTATTGGTGTCGAAGTCTGCATTGACACCAGATTTAGATGGTAGTGCTTCTACCATTGTAGTTGGAGATGCGATTGTGGAATTAATTGAATCAAAATAAGTGTAACGTTGAATTTCTTCTTGATGATCTATATTAAACAAAAAAACGCCACGGCATCTACATACCACGACGTTTCATTTCTTCTACAAGTAGTTTAATAAATGCTGGCTCTACACGTATTTTCTTTGCGCGCTCATAGGCCTCGAGCAACGCTGCGTTTGATAATTTTAGCATAAGGCCCCTACTTTCTTGTTTATGAACTTTGTTTGCTTACCAAACGCCTTACATAAAGCATTTAAACCATTTGGCGAACTTGTGATGTACATTTTTTTGCAAATGAGTTGTAACATGGAACAGGTACCAGGTCCCCGCACAATTACTCTATCCACACCTACCTACTGCGTGAATAGTGTTTTTTGGCTATTTCTTGCTTGAATCCTCTTTTGAATATTTCCTGCACGTTGTTGATCGTGACATATGCTTCTTCATCTATATGCTGTAATATGCGTCTGAGCTGAACGAGTTCTGATTGGTTGATGATTAAATATAGAATATCTTTCTTTTCCAATGTGTAGCCGCCACGCCCCTCTAAGATGGTGACACCTCTTCCCATCGTAGTCAGTAGCTCCTGTCGAATTACTTCCTGGTGATTAGAGATAATCATTACGGCTTTTCGATCATCTGCTCCATCAACGATTTTATCAACCACAATGGCGCCAACATAGACAGCTACTAATGTATACATAGCCTTTTCTTTTCCTATAACGTAAACCGAGAGTAAGATGACTGCGATATCAATGACGAGTATGGATTTACCTACACTCCAGCCAAGTAATTGAGACATCAGTCTAGCTAATATCGTCGTTCCTCCGGAGGTTCCACCTACTCTAAAAATAATTCCAAGTCCTCCGCCAACGAACACCCCCGCAAACAACGCAGCCAGGAACGTATCATGGCTAAACTGCACTCCCCAATTGACGGTCAGTTGCAAAAATAGCGACATGAAAACTGTCGTGATCAGTGTATAGATAAACGTCTTTTTGTCTAAAAACTTATATCCTACCAATATTAAGACTAAGTTCAAAACAAGACTGGCTACTGCCGTTGACCAGTTGAAAACATAATGCGCGATAATGGATAGGCCAATTACCCCCCCTTCAGACAGCATGTTAGGAATAGCGAAGTAATTAATTCCAATGGCAAAAATTAGAGAGCCGGAAATCAATGCTACATAGTCAATCCATCTTTGTTTCATTACTCCACCCTTTCGACTTCATTATGCAATTGTATGATTCAAGTGGATGAGTTGCTGTAAACATGAAATAGTCCTCACCTATTGTAAGATGAGGACCATTAGGCAATAGACGCTTATTCGCGTCGAGACAAGAAGTGTTCTTTACCCTTCAATATTTCATAATAATTAATTAGTCGTTGCGGTTAAATAAAGGGAAGACACAATATCCTACCGATTAAAGTGTGTTTTCATTCCCATGTTTATCTCCTACCTACTGACTTATCAATCAATACTTTTTGAAAACGACAAGACAGATCGCATTAAGAGTTCCATTCTAGGAAGGAATGTATCCAATTCCATATACTCATCGTCAGCATGCCAGTTACCGCCTACAGGACCCATTGCACATATAGTAGGGATTCCAATTGATGAAGCAAACCCTGCATCCGCGGCTCCTTTGGTTTTCTGCTCAGTTATCGGCAGTGACATTTCTTGCGCACTTTTTTCCACGATTTCAAAAAGATGCGCTATGCCATCGTTATATTCCATTGGTAAGATACTCACTCCACCGGATAAAGTGCTTTTCGTTCCTGTAATATACGATGTATTTACAATCTCTTCAATTCTTTTATACAATTCATCGAAATCTTCCGTTTTCCAAAATCCTGAATGAACAGTAGCTGTTGCATGTGGCGATACCATATTATTACTGACACCACCCTTAATGATGCCAATATTAACGGTTACGTCCTTATCGTTATTCATTAGTTCTTTAATTTTGATCATTTTCAACGCAAGTTCATCATTCGCGCTAATTCCATTTTCAATGAATGCACCAGAGTGGGAAGCTTTTCCTTCTACCTCAATTTTAAGATGCGCAGACCCTTTTCGTGCAGTTACAACTGAACCATCAGGGCGTCCTGCTTCGAGATTGAAAACAGCTAATGCATCTTTAGCTCTCTCTTCGATAACTGCCCTTGAGATCGGGGAACCGATTTCCTCTTCCGGTGTAAATAAGATTTCAATATCGCATAAATCCTTAGCAGCAAACTCCTTAAGCGCTGTTGCTGCGTATATCATCGTAACTAGGCCAGCTTTCATGTCTGACACTCCAGGTCCACGCAGAAGATTCCCCTCTACGGCGAAAGGTCTTTCTTTTGTTGTTCCATCTGGATGAACCGTATCCATATGACCCATCAGTAAAATTTTCCCATCTTTCGGACCTTTAATAGTAGCGATTATATGATTTCCGAATTCCTCATTTTCTCTTACCTCATATGGAATACCTTTACTATCAAGCAACCCCATTATTTTCGAAGCTACATTATTGACCCCTACTTTATCGTAGGAAAAACTATCCGTGTTTACAATCGACTTAAGAAAATCCAAAGCCTCTTGTTCATTTCCTGCTAGGTAATCAGTAAGCTGTGTCATTACTTGAGTGCTCATCATTCAATCACTTTCCTTTTCTAATTTCCTTGTTAACGTATACTTTTTAAATTCATTAAATATAATTTTTCCGAAGACGAGGATTGTAATGATTAAAATGACCGCACTTACTGGTCTAGTGAAGAAAATGCTTAAGCTGTCTTGAGACAATAACATCGATCTTCTGAAGTTCGTTTCTGCAATAGGCGCTAGAATCATTGCTAATAGTAGAGGGGCTAAAGGTAATTCGACTTTTAGCATCACATATCCCAACAATCCAAATATCAGCATAATCATTACATCAAACATTGAATTTGCTATAGAATATGAACCTAATACACAAAGCACCACAATAACTGGCATTAATATTCCTTCTGGTATACGCAATAACTTTGGAAATATTTTAGTAGCTCCAAGTCCCAGTACTAGCATGAAGATATTCGCTACTATTAACGCCATGAAAATCCCATAAATCACATCAGCATTTGTTGTAAATAGCATCGGTCCTGGTGTTAGCCCTTGAATCATCAATGCACCAAGCATAACCGCCGTGATAACGTCTCCTGGTATACCTAATGTCAATAGAGGCACTAATGCTCCACCTGTTACTGCACTATTGGCAGATTCAGTTGCAGCTAATCCATCCACGTTTCCTTTTCCAAACTTTGTTTTGTCTTTCGAAGCACGCTTCGCTTCATTGTAAGCAACGAAAGAAGCCACTCCAGAACCCGTTGCTGGAATAATCCCTATAAAAGTTCCAATCGCTGAAGAACGAAGTATGTTAAACCAGTTTCTTTTTAAATCCGATACTTTCAAGCCGATAGAAGTAGATCCGATTTTACTTCTCAACTGTTCTCCCTTGCCTTCAACTCTCGTTAATACTTCCGAAATTGCAAATAATCCAACTAAAGCAGGGACAACATTAATTCCATTCAATAGATCAACACTTCCAAATGTAAATCTTTCGGTTCCTTTCACTGGATCTAAACCAATAGATGCAATGAATAAACCAAGTAAACCTGCAATCACACCTTTTAATAATGACTTACCAGAAACACCTGCCACTATCGATAATCCAAATAGAGCTAAAGCAAAGTATTCAGGCGGTCCGAATGTCAGGGCAAATTTCGCTAATTGCGGTGAAACTAGGATTAGCACAACGCAACTGAATATTCCACCGACCACAGATGCTACTGTTGTCATAGTCAAAGCTTTTTTTGCTTCGCCATTTTTAGTCATTGCTGGCCCTTCCAACAACGCTGCCGCAGCTGCCGCCGTTCCAGGTGTCCCAACTAGGATTGCAGTGATTGACCCTGCATAAACAGCACCAACATATACTCCTAATAAAGCACTAAATGCGACTACAGGTGGTATGCCAAAGGTGAGTGGTACTAATAGCGCAAGACCCATTGTCGCTGTGAGTCCAGGCAATGCTCCAAATACAATCCCCAGTGCAACTCCTGCTAAACTAGCAAGGAGCGCGACTGGTGCCAAAGCGAATAGTAATCCTGCAAGAATATCTGGGGACACAGAATCCCCTCCTTTTTAAAGTTTAAGGTAATGGAATTTTGAAAAGGAAAGTAAACACAAAATATAAAGCAAAAGGCAGTAGTATAGATGTTGCGATCAAGACTGGAATCTTCCGAATTCCAAATAACCATTGCCCGATAAAAAGGAATATGATGGTCGAGATAATGAACCCCGCAAAAAAGAACAAAGCAATATAACCAATTAGCAAAAGAATGAAGAAAACAACTCCAAAAATCATCTTTCCGCTAATCGTTATTATTTCTGTACTGCGTTTGAACCTCAGAATTGCGGTCAAAAGTAAGAATACAGCTGTAATCATCAATAGAAGAAATACTAATTTCGGAAAGAAATCCGGTCCATATTTAGTCGTAGAATCAACTGCTAACTTGGCTGAATAAAAATAACCGATCACAGAAAACAACAATAGAACGATACCTGTAGAAATGTCACTAACTTCTTTTTTCATAGATTCCATACCACCTATGTCGTGTTATTTTAATTTAACGACTGAATTACTTTTGCATTTTTTTCGTTTTCAACTAATACTTTCTCTTTGAATTCATTAGAATTTAGGTATTTAATTGGAAGTCCTGCGTTTTCAAATTGTTCTTTAACTTTGTCTTCTTCCAATGCATTCTTGATGGCGCCGTCCAAAGTATCTACAATTTCTTTAGGGGTATCCTTAGGTGCCATAAAACCAAACCACGCGCCCTGACCGATTAATTCATAACCCAATTCTTTGAATGTAGGAACGTCAGGCAAGCTTTCCAATCTTTCATCTGTAGTAACCGCTAGAATTTTGAGTGCATTATTTTCAGCGTGAGGTATAATCTCAGAAATAGTATTTACAGCCGCAGTGATATGATTTCCAAGTAGCGCACTAACTGCTTCTGCCCCTCCATCGAACGGGACATGCTCCATTTCCACATCCGGAAGTTGGTTCAAAAAGTCAGAGGTAACAACATGTTGGTGCAACCCAGCTCCTGTAGTGCCATAGGTTGCATTACCAGGTTTCTCTTTTGCAAATTCCAATAAATCGTCTAAAGAATTAATACCTGAGTCTGAATTAACAGCTATGCCATATGGTGCTTCGGAAATTTGTGATATCGGATAAAAATCTTCCGATACGTTATATCCCACTTCATTTGCATTTGGTGTCAAAGTAGATGGACCTACAGCTGTCAAAATAATAGTATAGCCATCTGGTTTAGAGCCTTTTAGTGAGTTCATACCTGTCGCACCAGCTGCTCCAGGCTTAGATACAACATTGACTGTTTCTCCAAGTTGGTCTTGAAGGGATTGGGCGATCAAGCGTGCTTGTACATCCGCACTACCTCCTGGGCCGTATGGTATCATCAAATTAATTGGACGTTTCGGGAAATCCGAACCACCCTTTGAAGCGCTTTCATTTCCCGCCTCTTTAGTACAAGCAGTAAGAATAACAAGTGCCAATGCAAGGAATAGCACTGTGAACCTTTTACTATTTTTCATCAAATATTTCCCCCTTATTTTCATTTTTAGTTTAATTTTCTACTTTCTTCGCCATAAATTATGCACTGAGCATTCAGAAGATTTAAACATAGTGCTATACTATATCTATACCTTATAAATGTAAAATATATATCAAGTGTATACTATATACTCTTTTCATATATAGAAATAAAGGAGATTGCTGAATATGAATATTCAAAAACTAAAATATTTTATAGCAGTCGTCGAGTACGGAACTATTTCAAAGGCTGCCGTAGCACTTAATATCACACAACCTCCGTTAAGTGCATCCATTAAAAGCTTCGAAGAAGAACTCGGCGTTGATTTATTCAATAGAGTTGGAAAAAGGATGTATCTTAATACTACCGGTGAGTTGTTGTATGAACGCGGGAAAGAATTATTAGCCTCTACAGAAATCATTACTCAAGAAATTAACGAACACCACCAAGGCCAACGAGGTCATGTCACAATAGGTTGTTCAACCATTGCTAATCTCACTATTATTCCTGATGTCGTCCATTATTTTAATGAACACGACATTCCTATAACCGTTCATGTCAAAGAAGGGAATGCCGCTTATATTTTAGATCAAATTCGTCACCACAAAATGGATATAGGTATATTACGTAATGTGTTCAATAAAGAAGATCTACATGCAACAGCTTTACTATCGGAGCGATTGTTAGTCGCCCTCCCTCCATCTCATCCTTTAGCCAAAAACAAATCAGTTACATTGGAAGAATTAAAAGACGAAAAGTTCTTTTTGCAACATACAACTTTTGGTCATGGAATCTCTGACGATATCTTGGAAGAATGTCATCTTCGTGGATTTAGCCCTAACGTTATTTATTGGGGAACCGAAACACTACCTATGCTTAGTATGGTAAAGAGAGGCATGGGTATAGCTTTTTGCCCGGAAGCCTTTTCGAAATTAGAGGGATTTGATCCGCCTCCACTTTTAGAGTTATCTGATCCCATTATTCATACAAAATTGAATTTGGTCATATCAAAAAAAAGCGTAAAGAAAGCGGCAACAGAACATTTCATTGAAGTTACAAAAGAAATTTTAAAGGGTTTGGATATTCATTAAATAACTTTTATGTTAAACGTATGTAAAATCTATCAAAAAAGCCTAGATATACAGCCTCCCTTTAGGGCGATAGTCCAATAATGAAAAGAGCAACCAAATAAAACCATCCAAAATATCCGCAATCCCCTGAAACAGAATCGGCCCTGAAGTACTCAACGAAGGCATCAAATTAATAAAACGATTTTCTGAACTCGACCATCGCCATTCATTCAAATTCACCTACTCCCATGAGGCAGTGAGTACTACCTACAGCAAGAAAATATGACGGCAACTGACAAGATGGAGAAAGTATCGAAATTTGATGCGAACTATTTAGATGCTGTTGGTTTCCTTAGAGTGCCTAATCATATTTCATTGTGGGATTCTCTATTGATCATTCGATAGCGGATATACTAGGCACGGAAATATGTTGTGATAAACAATATTCAACAAACAGGCATTTTTGATTGTATTCGTATCAACTCGTGTATACTAAACTCAAAATTGAAAAGGAGCGAAACGAATGATTAATAAAATTGGTCAAATTATGTTGTATGTACAAAATCAAGATGAGGCTGTGGATTTTTGGACGGAAAAGGTTGGATTTACTGTGATTTCAGATGAAGATAACGGTCAAGGAATGAGATGGATTGAAATAGCTCCCACAAAAGAAGCTGAAACCAGTATGATCCTTCACAACAAGGGAATGATTGCTGACATGCAGCCAGAATTGAATCTTGGTACTCCTTCTTTACTGTTTTTCACAGATGATCTCGAAAAGTTACATAGCACCCTGTCAAATGAAAATGTCACAGTCGGGGAAATGGTCAATATGCCTTCGGGAAGGGTATTTAATTTTGCCGATAGCGAACAAAATTATTTTGCGGTTATGGAAAAGAGTAAATAACTAATAGTAGCGTGTGGCATAAAAAGTAATATTCTTGGAATTACATCAATTAATTTACTTGGTAACCTAGTGCATGTAAGGAGTTAGTCTTAAAGCACTCACTTAGTTGATCGGAGCGAAAGCCATAACGAAGAACCATTTTTTCAGTTGGGGTGTGGTGAATCTCCCTCCGGAGCGCGGATGCAGTCAACCTTCATCGTTATTCAAAAAAATCTACACATTATAGAACAAAAAACGCCATGGCATCTATAAACCACGGCGTTTTATTTCTTCTTCAAGTAGTTGAATAAATTCTGGTTCTACACGTATTTCTTCTGTGCTTTCATAGGCTTCGAGCAATGCAGCGTTTGATAATTTTAGCATAAGGCACCTGCTTTCTTGTTTATGAACTTCGTTTGCTTACCATACCCCTTACATAAAGCATTTAAACTTTTTGGTGAACTTGTGGTGTACGTTTTTTTGCAGTGGAGTTGTTGCTCACCGCCCCACCCACCGGAACATGTCTGGTTGGCACGCTGATTCATGTTTTTAAAGACTCTCCCTTTAACTAACACTCTCCCAGAATACCATGAATGTACTAAAATATGACATAAATGTTGTCAATTCTAGTAAATATAATGGTATAATATAACTTATTATTCATTGTATTCAGAGGAGGTGTTTAAAATCATAAATGTAAGCGATACAAATAGGAGAACGGAACCTATTAAAGGCATGGAATCCTTACTAGTAGGTCATGTGGTGTATACGTACACAGATAGTAACAAGTATATAGAACATGCTACCTCCTATGTAGCGGAAGGGCTGGATAAAGACCACACTATTTTGTATGTAGATCAGCCACAATTTTTTGCTTCCGTTAAAGAAAATCTTAGAAATGCCGGTTATACGGAAGAGCAAGTGGATACCGTTTATTTTATTGATACCGACATTGCATACGAAACGCACGAAAATTTTAATGCTGAGCATGTTTTAAAGAATTTAAATGATTTTTTTGATTCTCATGTAATAGAAGGAAGCGTACTTCGCGTGTGGGGATTGGCGACATGGCGGCTTCAGAGTAAAAAAACGTTAATTCCTTGTATCGCATTACACGAACAGAACTTTGACGATTTTTTCTCTAGAGTAGCGAACATCGCAAAGAATTACATTATTGTGTGTGCATATGAAGGTTTATCTTTATCTGGTTCACTCTTAATTGAACTTTTGCAAACCCATGAATACCATATGACGGATACCGATTTCTCACCTTCGCATTTATACAAAAAAGGCCCTGTTCATTATACAGGGATTGCAAAACAACTGCAATTTGAAAATGAACTACGAAACCATGATACACGTCGAGATAAATTAGACATCACCGGAAAATTAGCTTCTATCATTGCTCATGAACTTCGCAACTCTCTTACGGTCGTTCAAGGTCGTTTACAATTGTTGGATCTCACTGCGAGTGATCGTAGTGAAGCTAGTCAAGCACAATTTGATGGTATCAAAAAAGGATTAACAGAAATAGAACAAACAGCATCTAAATTTTTATCCTTAGCTGAAACGCATGTAGTCAATCAAAAGGTGATCAATATTTCGGAATTAATCGAAGTGGTTAAGGTGCGGATGGAATCGGATATGGGCAAGAAAGCCATCGACATGCATGTAAAATCGGATAATACCCAAATGACCATTTTTGGTGATGAATTAAAAATCAGACAAGTATTTATTAATTTAATCAAAAATGCGGTGGAGGCTATGGAAACTGGTACGATCACGCTTCATGTGAAAGACGATCAGGATGACGTGACTATTGATGTTTCCGATAATGGTCCAGGTATCCCTGATGAAATCCTAAGTCAAATAGGTGATCCATTCATGTCTTCAAAAGTGGATGGAACAGGGTTAGGATTGTTGATTTGCGAAAAAATCATTCGAGATCATAATGGAAACTTGTTACTAAATACGGAGGTTGGTAAAGGGACGACCTTTACAGTTAGTTTGCCGAAATTCTAACTAGGCTTACACCGTTGCATACTCCCCCTGTTTTAATACTTTCACTTAGATGATTGGAACGAAAAGAAGCTGAAGCCATTTCGGGCTCCAACTTCTTTTTATTTTGGGTTTTTTAAAACCTGTATAGATCTAGTTCGTTCAAATAATGACATTCAACAGAATACTTAACGAGATAATACTCAGCAACGTAGATATTAACGTAATCATGGAAACGAGTTCCGGCTCGGTATCAAATTCAATCGCGTACATAGTCGTCGTGGCCGCTGTAGGCATTGCTGAAATTATGATGAGGACTGTACCTACTAGAGGATCCATTCCTACGAACATGACGAAAACAAACGCAAGTATAGGTGCAATAACCATTTTCAATACTACGCCTGAAATGACTACTTGCCAATTGGGTTTCTTACTGATCACGGACCCTAGTTGCATCCCTAGCATGATCATCATGACAGGAATCGCTGCATCCCCGACCATGGACGTAGTCGACATAATGGATTCCGGCACCGTAATGTTGAAATACTGGAAAACGAAAGCGAAAATCGCGGCATACGTTGTCGGCATTTTAAAGACCATTTTTATGGATCGACCGATGCCACTCGTACTGCGTGACGCATAATACACACCGAAGAAATTATTTTGCAATGATTGTATGACCATAATGAATATGGCATAAGGTAGCGCTTTTTCTCCTAAACTAAATAACACGACCGGCAAACCGTAGTTTCCAGAATTCATGAAACCTGTGGCCAGGATCGAAGCACTCTCTACTTTTTTATTCCATTTAAAGATTTTCGCAATGATTTTGTTGAGTAAAACCATTGCGTAAAAAAGAGCAAACATATAAATCAGGATCGTCATATAGCTCGCATTAAAGTCTGCCTTATATAAGGAAGTAAAGACTAGAGCAGGCGTTAGTATGTAAATCGAAAGAGAAGAAATTGATTTTATGTGTAAGCCTTTGACTCTTTGTAAAATGAACCCCACTATGAATACTGAAATAATCGGTAAAATAACCGTGAAAAATAATCCCATTTATACACCTCTAACGATTCTATCATTACGTGGCTTTTATGAACTACAAAGCCCCCTTATAGATTCAATACTAATCGTAATCCTGTAGATTGTCTCTATGTATGGGATTTTAATTGTACGTACATGTACAAAACTACAAATAAAAGAAGTTACCATTTTTGTATAGGTAACTTCTTTTGCGTTTTGAGTTAATTTGCTACTGGTAAGCTACCGAACATTACGTTCTACGAATCGCAATGGCTTCATCATGTGTTTCATTGATATACTTTGCAATTTCTTCTTGCTCTCCTGCCAATTCAGTCAGCGTCGCATTTAATTCTTCTACTGCTGCTGTACTCTGCTCCACTACCGCGGCAAACTCTACTGTACGTTCACGAATTGTCAATGTGCGTCCTGTAATGATCTCAAATTCATGGATAAATGTAGCTAACTCGTTTTGCAATGCAGACATGACTTGATGTAACATGCCGAATGAAGCACTGGATTCATCCGCCACACTGTTTTGCATCGTCAGTTGCTTCAAGCCTTCTTCTAATTTTCCAACGGCAATCGTATTCGTACTATTCAACTCCACTAAATTCGTATCAATTTTCTGAAGTGTCTCATCTGTCAATCTAGCCAATTTACGAATCTCATCCGCCACTACCGCAAAGCCTTTGCCGTGTTCGCCTGCACGCGCTGCTTCAATCGATGCATTTAACGCCAATAAATTCGTTTGCTCTGTAATTTGTTTAATCGAACTGGCAAATGCATTCGTCTCGTCAATTTTACTAGAAAGAATACCGAATGTATCATTCAAATCTGTAAAGAATTCGGCAAATGTATCGAGACTCTCTTTCAAACGAGCCATTTGTGCAGTTCCAGTCTCCGCTTTACTACCTGCGTCGTTTGTTTTGGCACCCAGTTCACCAAGCCCTGTCGAAATCTCTTGAATCGCTTCATATGTCTGCTCCGCATTTTCCGCAATCTCCGAAATATGATCCGCCTGATGTTGGCTGCCTGAACTCACTTCATTGACCGCCTCTAACATTTCACGCTGAGAAGTAGTGGATCTGGCCGCATTCGTTTGAATAAATGCTAGGTTAGACGTAATGTTCGTCACCGCTGCATCCAGCTCCTCAAACAGCACTTGTTCTTCTTCGGCTTTCTGCGACGTAAGTGCGAGAAGCTCTTCTACGTGATGAAAGACACGATCATTCTGTCTGACTAATAAAAACAAGCAAAGTGCTGTGAGAAAGTGCAGTAGAAGTAAATTAGAACCGCTTCCAATAATAATCTCAGGTGATATGAAATATTTATTGTTCACGAGTAATGCAAGTAGACTCAATACGTAGGCAAATCCAATAATACGCATTTTCCCATGAACGGCACCTAACACTAAAACCAGATAGATTACGCCAATCGTCCCTAAGTTAGCATTCGAGAATAGAATCAGACTCATGGAAATGCTGAAAGTTAAAAAGACTAAGATGTATGGAAATTGTTTCGCAATGAAAGTGGATGTATTCATAAATACGTAAAAAAGGATGGCCACGACGAACGGAATGGCAACCGATGTAATAATAATCGCCGACGACTGAAGAAGGATTTGAGCAAGGAGTCCAAGTCCCGCAGCCAGTCCAAAGCTAAGCGCCATAATTTTGTTTTTGTTCATCCAATCTGTGTGTTTGAGTTCTTCTATTTTCATCTTTCATTCTCCTTTGGAGGCGATAGCCTAGGAGGGTTATGGAATACCCTTATGTATAAGGTATCATTTTGAATTATCTAAATATATAGGTATTTTGATTCAATTATATTTATATAATGTTTCAGTAGAAGAGGTGGCAAAGGTTTTTTCAATCCTACCACTTGGTTATCAACCTTTCGTACAACGCCCCCAACTCGTCGTCCCCCATCTGCTCTACATAGCTCATCGAATAATTCGAGCGCAAGCAAATTACCAAGATCAGCACGCCGCGTTCTTCTTCGGTCATGCCCCCACCTCCACCCGATACAACACACGCTCTCCTGCTTTCGCGTGCCCCACATACGCTGGGTACGTAATAATCTCTTTCTTATGTTCATACAAACATTCTTCGGCACCGGTTTCCGCAAAGGTCATGTAGTGGATCATCAGTCGATCAGCTCGTGTGATGTTGCGTTGTTGTTCGCGAAATAATTCTTCATGTAGTCGGTAGGCATCCAGTGAATGCTCTGCCAGATAAAAAGCGTACCAGTCATCAGGGCCGTCCATAACAAATAGATTTACTTTGCCGATATTCAAGTCGTTTTTCTCCATCAATCGCTTAATTTCCACTTCGTCAAATTCAATTACTTGGAGTTTTTTACTGTCATCCTGAAATGTAACTTCGTCTTTTAGTAAGGCCCAGTAGATGCTGTTGGCTAAGTGTGCTAAGTCCATTTCTAGTGCGTAGTCGAACATGTCTTGAACGGTAATCATTTGTTTTCTCCCCTTTTGTAATAGTCTTTATCGAAGTCATATAGCTTGCCAGTTTCTTTGCTGTAAATGGTCGTAATCGTGCCGGTCGGTCCATTGCGGTGTTTAGCAATTTCAATTTCCATTACATTCGTCGGTTCTTTGTCTCTGTCGTAATAATCTTCACGATGGAGAAGCGCGATGACGTCGGCGTCTTGTTCAATATTTCCAGAGTCACGCAAGTCACTCATGACGGGATGTTTGTCGTGCCGCGTTTCAGACGCTCTTGATAGTTGCGATAAGACGACGACAGGACAGTTGAACTCTTTTGCCATCGCTTTTAATTCATTGCTGATCTGGCCGATTGCTACCGTCTGATTGATTACTTTGCCTTCAGGTCGAATGATTTGTAAGTAATCAATGAATATAATCGGTCGTTTGGTCGGATTCGTTTTGATGATATTCCGTGCTTTTGCTTTAATTTTTCTAACGGTTAACGTGCTTTGATCGTCAATATGAATCCCCCCACCGTTCAAGTGATTCAGCGTGAGTGTCCACCGTTCTTTTTGTGGTTCGGTGAAATATTTATACGGATTGCGCATTCGTAAGCGATTGTATTCACCTGTCGCAGCGATCATTCGGTCAATCATCGATTTACGACTCATTTCAAGTGAGAAGATAATCGGCATATGTCCATCTTTGCTGGCTTGTAGTGCGAAATGGTTAAGCACGTCCGTCTTTCCCATGGATGGCCGAGCCGCGACGATGATGTATTCGCAGCTTTGGAAGCCGTTCAGGATTTTATCCAAATCGCTAAGTCCTGTTGAAATGCCAGGCTTTGTTTCATCCGGTCTGAACGGTCTTTCATATTGTGTGAGTAGATGTTCCGTTAAAGTAGTCGCTTCTCTATCGCTACGGAGTTCTTCCAGTTCCCCTAAGGCATGCAGTACATCATCCGTGCTCCAATCATGCTCAATCGCTTGCTGCAATATCCGTGCCGTTTCTTGCTTTTTCCATTGGTCGATGATCATCTCTTCGTATTCATCAAAACGTACGACATTCGCAAATCGTTTGAGTCCATAGACGTAATTGACTCCTCCGAGCTCGCTCGGTTCTCTTCCAGCCAAAACGGTAATATAATCTACCGGTTTTCCTTCCTGCGCCAATTCCCGCATGACCATGTAGATCATTTGATGAATATGCCCCTGGAAGAATCTCGCTTGCATGTGACTATCGAGAATTAAATAATTTTCTTCAAACATCGCACCTAGTAAGCTTTTTTCAGCAAGTTCGTAACTCATTTGCATTCTCTCCTTTTTCAAAATCTAATGTGGGTGACACATAGGCTTCCAATACAATTGATCGAACCATTTCAATTGGGGCTTCATTCAAATAGTTTTCAAACTTCTCTGCTTTAAATAATGTCGATGGTTGCAAGTAGTGACGAAATTGTGGGTGATGGAGCCATTGCGCCACCTTCGTATCGATCACTAGTTTGAAATCGTCCAGTGTGTAGCCTTCTTCGATACGCTCATGGAGAAGATCCCTCGTCGTATTCGTATTGTCCTTGAATCGCTTGAAAGCTTTTTGGTTTAAATACTCAATGACAGAAGAAATAGTTGCGAGATCCTTCTCGCTATATCTTTTTTTCTTTGTAGTGTGTTTAAGTTCTTTGGTTATTGCTGGGAGCAAAACGTTCTCCTCAGACAGACGTTTTTGTTCGACTCTATCGACCATTTCTGTTCGCTCGAATGGTACAAATTCGCCGCACGTCTGTGACAGCTTTTCGTAATCAATTCGATACCATTTCGTACGATCCATTGGCATTTTATTGTAAGCAGAAGTAATGATCAGTTGGTCTGTTTCCAATTTTTTCACTAACCTCTTTACCACATGCATCCTCCAACACGGGAATTCATGCGTCCACTCTTCATACGTGTTATACACCCATCTATGGCCTTCGTTATGATTTTTAGATATTTGCAATCGGTAATGCAGTTGCTGTAGAAACAACGCTTCATTCGTACCCACTATTGCCGCAAACTGTGGTGAAAATGGTATTTTGATATCTCGGCTATTTTGTTTCATTATTCTGTGCCTCCTGTTTAGTTGCTTGATGATTTGTTCTTTCATTAGTCATATAGAAGAATTATTCAAAAAGGATACTGGTTTTTTATTTTTATTTTTATAAAGTTGAAAATTGCACACAAAAAAAGAAGTTACGGCTCGTGTTTTGAGCTGTAACTTCTTTTCGTGGTGACTTTTTACAACAGACCAATGATAGTACTTTTCATACATGTTCCTTTATGGTCTCGATTGTGAGCCTTACTTCTTCCCCGCAATAATTTCAAAAATAATATTCGCATGATCCGTATTATCTAACAAACCTGTAAAGCGCTCTTTAGACGGTCCATATGCATAAACAGGTACATCTTCACCTGTGTGTCCACCGGTTGTCCAACCCGTATAGGAGCGTGTGTCAACAATCTGCTTAATAGCCGTTTCAATATCACTCGCCTCTGTACCTGCAGCTTCGACTGCTTCTATTTCTTTCTGTTCTAACGGCAAACTTTCTTGGTCGATGTAGCGTACCAATGTCTCTTCTACATTGTTCCCGTTTGCGATTTCTTGAGAAATGAAGGCGGGAGTACGTTTCACTGCTTTAATTGCGTCAGCAGACCAATCATATACGCCATCCGCGCCTATGGAAAATCCTCCAGTTGAATGGTCCGCAGTAGCAACTACTAATGTGTGCTCATCTTGTTGCGCAAATTCGATGGCTGTCTTGAATGCTTTCTCGAAGTCTTCCATTTCACTCATCGCACCGACAATATCATTGTCATGTCCTGCCCAGTCGATTTGGCTTCCTTCTACCATGAGGAAAAATCCGTCATCGTTTTTCTTCAATCGCTCAATTGCCGCTTCTGTCATATCTACCAGCGAAGGCGTTTCTGCCGGACGGTCGATCATTTTGGACATGCCGCCATCCGCGAACAATCCAAGTATTTTATCGTACTTATTCTTCAATAATTCTTCTTTCATCGTGACATATCCATATCCATCCAGTTCAAATGAATGCGCATGGCTCAAGTCTTCCCTGACAAAGTGTTTTTTCCCGCCACCGAGAAGGACATCAATTGTATGCTCGCCATTGATGCGTTCATTGTAATAATCATCGGCGATCTCATCCATATTCTTTCTACTTTCATTATGGGCACCGTAAGCTGCAGGAGTAGCATGTGTAATTTCAGAAGTCGCGACAAGGCCTGTCGATTTCCCTGCCTTTTTTGCCGCTTCGAGAACGGTTTCCACGCGCTCTTTCTGTTTATCTACTGCAATTGCGTTATTGTATGTTTTGACACCTGACGACATAGCCGTTGCTGCGGACGCTGAATCTGTAATCGACTCCTCGTCATCATCAGGATACGTCATTTGTTGACCCACTAGATGTTGGTCGAATGCTGTTAACTCTATCTCAGGGGTAGTCGGGTCGTCTTTGAAGTACCGATAAGCTGATGTATAGGAACTTCCCATGCCATCTCCAATCAAGAATATGACGTTCTTGATCTCCGGAGCGTCGTCCTGTTTCACTTCGTCAGCTGAACTCGCTGAATAATTACTTGTCCAGATGGCTCCACCTATTAATGCAGCGGAAAGCGCTACTACGGGCACGATGGTCTTTCTCATCTTCTTCAACAATAAACAACCTCCTGTATTTGTAATCAACTTCCACTCTACTAGAAGATTATTAATATACGGGGAAGGCTGTGTAAATGTTTGGTAAGGAAAGAGTTTTTAAAACATTATAACTCGCCGCGCCCTTTAGTTAAGAACAAGGTTTTTAACCTCCTCCTGTAAAAGCCTTTTTACATAAACTTGTTAATATACTATTAAAAATGTATACTAATTTAAAAAAACGCATATATTTGAATTAGGGAGGTGTTTATATCATGATTTACGAAAAAATGAGCAAGCTTTTTTATAAGTTGGATACCAATTCATTTGAAGAAGAATATTTGAAACGTATCACTAGTTATGGAAGTATGAACACACGATTACCTATTCGTGCATTCAGGAAAGGAAGGCTAGATCGGGAGCATTTTGAACTGTTCTATGTCATGACGCCCGAGCTTATTAAACTGAACAATGAAGCCCTCTTGAATAGTGGCAAAATCCTTTCATTAGTTAGTAAGTTACCTGCATTTGCAGCAGAACCCTACTTCCAGCGCTTGATTATTAATGACGCACAAAGCAATAATGAGATCGAAGGTATTCGCAGTACAAAGAAAGAACTGAGTCATGTGCTACAACGCTTACAAGAACCTAACCCAAAAATGAAACGTTTTACGGGTATGATGAAAACCTATATGCATATTGAAGATATTGGTCCTTTTCGTACACTAGAGGATTTCCAAATACTTTACGATAATTTGGTCTCTGATGAAATCTCTATGAAGTATGCACCAGATGGTCGTCTGTTTAGAAAAGACGAAGTGGAAGTGACTGATGGCTCAAGAGTTACTCATGTCGGTTTGCAAACAGAAGTAAAAATAGAAGAAGCTCTCTTTCAACTCATACAGTTTTTACAAGATGATACGCATCCAGAGTTGTTCCGGTATTTAATTGCACATTATTATTATGAATATATTCATCCTTTTTATGATGGTAACGGTAGAACAGGTAGACTGTTGGTTGGTAGTTATCTTGCCAAATATCTGGAGCGCTACTCAGCAGTAACTTTCTCTTACGCTATTAATAAAGATAAAGTAAAGTATTACCAGTCATTAGAAGAAGTTCCTTCCCCTATGAATAAAGGAGAATTGACATTTTATCTAAAAAGTATGTTGGAATTATTAATTGCGGGACAACATAATATAATTGAAGATTTATCAATTAGCGAAGCAAAACTAGTTCGTATACAACTTTTCTTGACGAATGATTCTTGGAATTCGAGTAAAGAGGAGAAAGAAATTCTTTTTTACTTACTTGTACTGACAGTTTTCGGTTCCAACGAAGATATCTTGGTAAGCCGACTTATTACCCTATCCGGTTATTCACGCTATAAAGTCAAGCAGGCTCTCGATAAAATGGAAGAGGAAGGGATCGTATCACTCCAACAACTTCGTCCAATTTCATACAGTCTGACTTCTAATTTTTCACACGAAACACTAAAGATTTAAAAGGAATTTGAGTATTTATTAGTAAAAATGTTCCGCTAGTTAAAATAATGTTTCATCGTTAAACTAGCGGATTATCTTAATCACTCCACCAGCTACTACCTATACAACAGGCGGTACCGGTTTATTTCGATTCCTAATAAATATCTCCAAAGACCCTGAACCAAAGATGACGCCTGCCACAATAAATACCAACCCGATAAAGTGAGCGGGATAAATGGATTCTCCTAAAAATATACTCGCGCCAATGAGTGCAAAAAATGTATTGAAATTTAAGAAGATGGAAGCGCGTGCAGCACCGATTGTTTGGATGGCGGAATTATACGCCATGTGACCCACGGCGGTCGCGATTAAGGCCGAGAATAGGAATACGCCCCATACAGTGGGTGTTCCTTTACTTAATTCAGCAAAGCCGCCTGGTTCTTTTATCAGTGCGATGATGACTAAAATGATGGAACCGACCAACATCATATATCCTGTCAGTAGTCTTGCATCCATTGTTTTGGAAGCTTTTTTAATGAGCATAAAACTTATGGCTTGCGACAAAATCGATAGGAAGATTTCAACGTCTCCGAATGAAGTTTTGCCTAATGTCCCACTACCTCCAAGCACTACGATACTGACCCCTACCCCACCGAACAGAAAGCCCATAGCACGTACACCCGTAATTTTTTCTTTCAAAATGAACACAGCTAACGTCGCTGTCAATAGCGGTCCAAGTCCTAGAATTAATCCTCCGTTAGCAGCACTCGTTCTGGAGAGTCCTTCCGCTAGAAAATAATGATGCAACACGACATTGGTCGCGGCACCCCCGACGATATATAGCCACTCCCTATTTCTAGGCAAGCGAATTTTCTTCAGGAAAAACAAAATGATAAACACTAATACGGCAGCTGATAGAATACGCATCGACGTCATCGTAATCGGATCGAAATAGGTCACGAGATACTTGAGAGCGGATACGTTAATTCCCCATGTGAACATGACAAGTACCAATGTGATAATTACTTTTAGATCTTTCATAGTCCACTAGCCCTCTCTTCAAAATATTTTCTTATTGGCTAATTATAGAAGGTATGCCTCTAAAGTCAATGTCCCACAATTCGCACTTCCCTCCCGCACCCCATTATGTGTATACTGAATCATAAAATTAGTTAACTAATCTATGATTTAGAAAAGGTGGGTTTCTATGATCAAATTACGCGGGCACCATATCTTTTGTTTGCTTGGCTACCGAGGGATGGGCTATTCAGAAGAGTACACGGAAAATATGACGAAGATCCATGATGTGTTACGAGAGCGGCCGGATACGATGATACAGATCATGAAAGGCCCCGATTATTTATGCGCAAAGTTTCCTGAAGGCCAACCGTATCATTGTCAGGATGATGGAATTTATGAACGTGATACGGTAATTTTACGTAAGCTCGGATTGAAGGTCAGCGATGTGCTGCCTTGGCGTGAGGTCGAGAGAAGGATTCGGTTACGTGTCGTGCCCGAGGATATTGTCGTAGTGTGTGAGACCTGTTCTTGGCGTTCGTACGGTTTTTGCCAAGAAGGTGTCGAGGAGATAGTGGAGTCAAGAGGGTTACGGCAAGTTCTTCAGGAAAAATAAACTATTTCAAACAATAGTCCAAGTCGATAGAGCATGATATGATAAGTACATAGAAATGAAAGCGCATTCATACACTTTCATCATGTACTTTATTATAAGGAGGAGATTTTGTTGAATATGTCTCTCCAGCAAAAACAAGAACTCAGTTTGCGGATGACGACTGAACTCCGGCAAGCGATCGAGCTATTACAATTATCGACTTATGATTTGGAGCTATATATACGAGAAAAAGAGTTAGAAAACCCAGTAATTGAAATACAGGAAGCTGAAAGAACGGATTCATTCCAAGAACGGCAGTCCCTAAACTACTCCAGTCAGGAACCGAATTCAACAGAATGGGTGAAGCAACAAGACGTCAGTATGCGTGACCAAATGCTTCGACAAGTCGAGGTCGATTTCAAAGATCCTAAGACGAAACAATTACTGAAGACGTTGATTCATAGTTTAGATGATAACGGCTATTTATGTGCAGATATGCAGTCTGTAGTAGATGTAGAGACCGGTATCGAATTGCTGCAACACATCGGTCCGCCTGGCATAGGTTCTCGAACACTGCAGGAGTGTTTGTTGCTGCAAGTTAGAAGTTGCGAAGCGTGTCCCGAATTAATGGAAACGTTCATATCAGAGTATTTGCCTTATGTGGCCGAACGTAAATGGCAACAGATCGCAAAAGGTATGAATATTACGATGGCGCACGTAAACGAATTGCATGAATTCCTGCTGACGCTGCATCCGAGACCTTGTCCAGAGCTCGGTCACAGCGAAACGGAATTCATGATGCCTGACGTGATCGTAGAGGAAAAGCACGGGAAGTTGTCGTTTCATTTAAATGACCGAGATCTTCCGAAAATCGGACTGCGCAAGGAGTATGTATCTTCTCTTAAAGGTACATCTGAACTGTCTTCCTATTTGCGCGACTATCATAAACAAGCGCAATGGTTGCTAACGAGTATCGAACAGCGACGCCAGACGATTATTCGTATTGTGACGGACCTTCTCGAAAAACAGGACGCGTTTTTTCGCCAAGGAAGAAAAGCTCTGCAGCCGATGACGATGAAAGAAGTGGCGGACAGTATTGACATGCATGAGTCGACCATTAGCCGTACCGTTTCCAATAAAGTAATCCAAACACCTGCCGGCACGTTCGACATGCGCTCATTATTCACATCCAAACTGGCCGCACAGGATGGCGACAGTGTGTCGCAATCCACTGTAAAAGCATCGATCCAGTCACTGATTGCGAAAGAGGATAAACGTAAGCCCTTATCCGATCAAAAGATTGTGGATTTACTCTTGAAAGAACAAGGGATCACTATTTCGCGCAGGACGGTTAGTAAGTACCGGGAAGAACTTCACATCCTGTCGTCTAGTAAGCGGAAATCGATTTTATAGAATGTACACTTTTATGCGCGCGTTATTTCTTAGGTACGTGCTCTATGACCTCTATAACGAAAGAGGCTGGGACATAACTATCTCACCTCGTTTCCCTGCACTCCGAAAGGCACGCTTTCCGAGGGGCGTGGCTTGAGCCCATAGCTGTCAACTTAAGAAATAGGTGTACTTCTTTCAAAAAGATGGTAAAGATACATACCATCATTTTTGAAAGGAGTTCTTTTTATGTCTATCAACCATCATTTTGACATGCTTGA
>NZ_PDYL01000018.1:0-84418 GCF_002743035.1 Sporosarcina sp. P12(2017) | reverse complement strand
AGGTTGCCCACGTGTTACTCACCCGTCCGCCGCTAACTGAAGGAAGCAAGCTTCCAACAGTTCGCTCGACTTGCATGTATTAGGCATGCCGCCAGCGTTCGTCCTGAGCCAGGATCAAACTCTCCATAATACTGGTAGACGATATGCCGCGGATTGCGTCGTCAGTTTCACTCGCTCAATCGGTCACGTACCTGAGTACGCTCCCTCTTTCGCTCGATCACTTCCTAGCACTCCACAACATCTCGTCAACCAGTTACATGAAAAATCGATTAGCTCGAGTTTCATTTGCTGGCATCAATTAAGATACTCATTTTGTTTATGTCATCGTTAGATACACAAACTGTATTTCGTTAACGTTTTGCTGTTCAGTTTTCAAGGTTCGTGTTTGTCAGTCGTATAAAAGCGACTTCTCTATATTACACTCGAAGCTTGTCGAAGTCAACAACTTTTCAAAAGAAGTTTTTTATGTTGTTTTCGATTACGTCCGAAGCGACAAGAACTAATATACAATAAATCGTATAGAGAAATCAAGTGTTTTTCGCAAAAAGTTTTTTCTTTATTGCTTTTATATCCACGACAAACAGCAAAACCCCTGTCAGGACAACGATTGCGCCTCCAAATTGAAGTGCAGTTATTTTTTCATGCAACACAAAATATGCAGCGATTGAAGCGAGTACTGGCTCAAACAGAATAGCGATTGATACTACATTTGTGCTCACCCACTTGACTGCCCAGTTAAATAACGTGTGTCCCAACAGATTTGGTAAGATCGCCAAAGCTAAAAACCATCCCCAATCTGCAGTGGGGTATCCGAAGAAAGGTTCTTGTGTGACGAGAACATAGAAAAACAGTGCAACCGAACTTACGGAGTAAACAAGAAATGTGTACGTCACGAGCGAGATTCTTTTACGTACATTCTGACCTATTAATAAATACGCTGTAACGAATGCACAAGCGAGTAACGCTAGTAAATCTCCAAATAACGCAACACCACTTACTTGGAAATCTCCCCAACTAATAATGAAGCTTCCCGTTAACGCAATGAATACAGCAGTCAACATCTTTCCTGTAATAATTTCTTTAAAGAATAATGCCGTACCTGCTAACGCAAATATTGGTTGAAGCGTCACTAATACAGTCGAGCTAGCAACTGACGTGTAGTTGAGGGATTCGAACCATAGTATAAAGTGGACTGCCAGAAATATTCCTGAGCATGTAGTGTAAAGCCAATCCCTTCTCGTTAACGATTTCAATTCATTGCGATAGGAGATCAAGAATAACGGAAGCATAATAACAGCTGAAAAGAACATACGATAAAAGGCGATGACACCCGCATCTGCCGTGGCCATTTTTACAAAAATTGCTGATAAACCGACAGTGAGTACACCAAGCGCAATGGGTATGTAGGGATGAATTAATGGTTTATTCATAATATCACTTCTCTTTCTATCTCTCTTCCCATTACAATAGAAGGAGAGGCATGTACAAGTCGATTGCCGTATTAAAGAGAGTATATAGGTAATCTTCCTATTATGTAAGTGAAGGAGGATGATTTATGTTAACAATACTTGCCGATTCATTTAATGTAGAAGCACTAATCAAAATTAGCATTGCCCTTGTACTTAGTATCATTATAGGTGTAGAGCGAGAGATCAAGAAGAAGCCTATTGGGCTAAAAACGAGTGCAGTCATTGCCACCTTCAGTTGTCTATTGACAATTATCTCAATGGAAGCAGCTTATTTAGTACCTTCTCGTAATGACATCAATATTACTATGGACCCTTTGCGGCTATCCGCTCAAATCGTCAGCGGTGTCGGTTTTCTTGGGGCCGGGGCTATATTGCGTAGGGATAATGACAATATCACAGGGCTGACTACCGCTGCGATGATTTGGGGCGCAGCAGGAATCGGTATTGCAGTAGGTGCAGGTTTTTATATCGAAGCATTCTTCACTGTAATTAGTGTAATGATCGTTATTGAGCTAATAGCGCCTTTATTAGGTAGATTCGGTCCTAAGCGGTTGCGTACTAAAGAAGCGAATTGTACGATTATCATTACTAAAAAGTCTAAAATTGATGATCTCATTAGATACTTGAATGAAGAACATATGGAAATTGATCATTTGCGTATTAGACAATTCCAGACACCTGAACATCAATATCATCACGAATTACAATTCAAACTTATGGCTCATCCAAAAAAATCTACCTCTACGCTCTATATAGAACTCACTACGCTTTCCTATGTAGAATCGGTAGAACTCGTTATTTACCCATAAAAAAACGCCAAGTCGACGTGACCTGACGTGATCAACTGAAAGCAAACTCATTCGTAGTGTTTGCTTTCAGTTTCTTTATTTAATCAATTAACATTTCACTACACTAATCACAAACTAGCTTTCAATAAAGTTAGAACTTCATCCTTAGATAACTTAGCAAATCCACCAACCGGACCATTCACGGCAGCTTTTTCTGCTATCAACTCTAATTTAGAGTCATCAATATCATAATCCGCTAGTGTGACAGGCGCGCCAATCCCCTTCCAATAAGCACTTAAACGGTCGATTCCTTCCATTGCAATCTCTTCATCCGTCTTATCAGCTGAATCTACTCCGAAAACATTAACAGCCAACTGTACAAAGCGTTGTGGATTTTTCGGGAATGTGTGCTTCATCCAATGCGGGAATAAAATCGCTAAACCGCCAGCGTGAGGAATATCGTAAACAGCGGATACGGCGTGTTCGATATTATGCGTACCCCAGTCCCCTCTTGTACCCATCGATAGGAATCCGTTTAATCCCCAAACGCCCGCAAACATCATGGATTCGCGAAGCTCTGTATTCTCTGGATCTTTCACCAGTTGCTCTCCAGTCTTCATAACGGAGCGTAATGCTGCTTCACAAATTTCATCTTGAAACAAAGCATTATCTGCAGTGTGGAAATATTGCTCGAAAATGTGGGACATTGTATCGACAATACCGTTGACTGTTTGATCAAGCGGCACGGACAATGTATATTTCGGATCCAAGATAGAGAACTTCGGATAGTTTAACGGTCCGCCCCAACCATATTTCTCCTGTGTCTCTTCGTTCGTAATGACAGATCCCGCATTCATTTCTGAACTAGTTGCAGTGATCGTCAGCACCGTCCCGAATGGTAGCGCTTCTTTAGGTGTTGCTTTACCTGTGACGAAATCCCATGGATCACCGTCGTATTTCGCCGCGGAAGCAATCAACTTCGTACAGTCAATTACAGATCCTCCACCCGCTGCGATAATCACATCGATATTATGTTCTTTACAAAGGTCTGCACCTTTTATAGCAGTCGACAGCCGAGGATTCGGTTCAACGCCCGGCATGTCTACTACTTCAAAATCATGGTCTTTCAACAATTTCATTATCTCATCATATAGGCCATTGCGCTTAATACTGCCACCACCATATACTAGCAATACCTTTTTACCGTATGTTTCGAGTTCTTTAGGCAAATGTTGCAGTTGACCTTGACCAAAAATTAATTTAGTGGGGTTGTTGAAAATAAAATTATCCAAAACGTACGCCTCCTTCTTCTTACTTTCCATTATGAAAAAGATGTATTTACGATGCAAGTATAGTGTTCTAAAAACAGGATATACTTTTTATAGGAGGAGATAAAATGGAAACATTGCAAAAACTTACGTTAGCGATCGCGCTAATCGGGGCATTAAACTGGGGTGTTGTCGGGATTTTCCGTTTCGACGTCATCGCTCAACTAACAGAAGGCGCCTATCAGCCATTAGCACGCTTTCTTTATATCGTCATCGGATTATCTGGTCTTATGGCGCTACAAGTTCTCTTTACGTATTGGCGCAGAGAAGAGGAACCGAAATCTAGTGAAGAAATTCGACCGGCTTCATCTTTCGAACAAACATAAAAGGCATCTCCTCACACTCGAGGAGATGCCTTTTATTATTATTATACCCAACCACGGAAACGGCTTGCTTCCGCTGTTTTACGTACACCAATCATATATGCTGCTAAACGCATATCGATGTTACGTGTAGTGGCTATGTTATAAACATTTTCAAATGCCTGAACCATCTTCGCTGTCATTTTTTCACGTACTTCATCTTCAGACCAGTAATATCCCATGTTATTCTGAACCCATTCGAAATACGATACTGTCACGCCACCAGCACTAGCCAATACGTCAGGTACTAGTAGGATGCCGCGATCTGTCAGGATTTTTGTCGCTTCTGAAGTAGTTGGACCGTTAGCTGCTTCCACTACGATGTTTGCTTTGATATTATGCGCATTCTTTTCTGTGATTTGGTTCTCAATTGCAGCTGGAACTAGAATATCACATTCCATTTCGAGCAATTCCGCATTGGTTAGCGTATTGTCAAATAATGTAGTGACTGTTCCGAAACTGTCACGACGATCGAGTAGATAGTCGATATCTAAACCATCAGGGTCATACAATGCACCGTATGCATCGGAAATACCGATTACTTTCGCGCCTGAATCGTGTAAAAACTTGGATAGGAAACTGCCTGCGTTACCGAATCCTTGGATGATCACACGTGCACCCTTCATATCGATATTACGGCGTTTTGCCGCTTCATTAATAATGATTGTTACACCTTCAGCTGTTGCGCGCTCACGGCCATGTGAACCACCGAGTACGACTGGCTTTCCTGTAATGAAACCAGGTGAGTTAAATTCATCAATTTTACTGTATTCATCCATCATCCATGCCATGATTTGTGAATTCGTAAAGACGTCCGGTGCCGGAATATCCTTTGCAGGTCCCATTACCTGACTAAGTGCACGCACATAGCCACGGCTCAAACGTTCTAATTCACCCATCGACATTTCTCGCGGATCACATAAAATACCGCCTTTAGCACCGCCATATGGCAAGTCCACAATTCCTGCTTTTAGTGTCATCCACATAGAAAGCGCCTTCACTTCGTCAGCACTTACGTTAGGATGGAAACGAATTCCACCTTTTGTCGGTCCGACTGCATCATTGTGTTGTCCGCGGTATCCGGTAAATACTTTTACTTTTCCATCGTCCATACGGATAGGAATACGCACTTCTACCATAAGAAGTGGTTCTTTCAATAGTTCATACATTCCTTCATCATAGCCTAGCTTTTCAAGTGCATCTTTTATTACAACTTGTGTAGACGTAAATAGATTCAGGTTTTCTGTCATTGTATGGCTCGCCTCTTTGTTTGTTATTGTCTTTCACGGACACATTATAACACGAGCATATCCAAACATCCACATATCGAATCCAAATCTTTTCCGAATTTTTTCATCCGACAAAAGCTTGGTGGTAGAGTGTTACTTACTTGTTAAATACTGTGCGGATTTTTTCCAATGCCCAATCTAACTCATCTTTAGTAATGATTAATGGTGGAGCAAATCGGATTACTGTATCATGTGTTTCTTTACATAATAAACCAAGTTCTTTTAGTTCTTCACAATACGGCCGTGCTTCTTCTGTTAATTCCATTCCAATAAATAATCCGCGTCCACGTACTTCCTTGATTGAAGGATGTGTTAATTTCTTTAACTCATCCATGAAATAGTTTCCTAATTCTTTGGATTGCTTCGCAAGTTCCTCGTCTTCCAACACTTCAAGTGCCGCTAAGGATACTGCGCACGCCATTGGATTTCCACCAAATGTAGATCCGTGAGATCCCGGATTGAACACCCCTAGGATATCATCATTCGCAAGTACACAAGAAATCGGGAATACTCCCCCACCAAGTGCCTTACCGAGGATATACATATCCGGTGTGACACCGTCATAGTTACAAGCAAACATTTCACCTGTACGACAGAGTCCTGCTTGGATTTCATCCGCTATAAAGAGAATGTTCTCTTTTTTACATAGTTCAGAAGCTTCCTTCATAAATCCTTCAGGAGGAATAATGATTCCAGCTTCTCCTTGGATCGGTTCAATCAGGAATGCAGCAGTATTGGAAGTAATAGCCGCTTTCAACGCATCAATATCCCCGTACTCTACTAACTTAATGCCCGGTAGCAATGGACCGAATCCTTTTTTATATTCAGCATCGGATGACAATGAAACCGCACCCAGTGTACGGCCGTGGAAATTCCCTACACATGCGATGATCTCTGCATGGTTGCCTGCTACACCTTTCACATCATACGCCCAGCGTCTCGCTGCTTTTAAAGCAGTCTCCACTGCCTCTGCACCAGTATTCATAGGTAATACCATATTTTTACCTGAAAGCTTAGCCATCTTTTCATACCACGGTCCCAATTGGTCATTATGGAATGCACGTGAAGTTAGCGTTACACGATCTGCTTGATCTTTCAGCGCTTGAATGATTTTCGGATGGCGATGCCCTTGATTGAGTGCAGAGTAGGCAGCCAACATATCCATATATTTAGTACCTTCAGGATCCTTTACCCAGACACCTTCCGCTTCAGAAATTACAATCGGTAGCGGATTATAGTTATTCGCACCGTACTTTTCCGTTTTTTCAATAACATTCGTCGTTTTCGTCATATCCTTTCACTCCTTCAAATTCACTTTAACGATTTACAGCATCTCTGACGTAGTTTTACCTTGCATATGCAACTGCAAGTAATCAGGTCCACCAGCTTTTGAATCCGTACCGGACATATTGAAACCGCCAAATGGTTGGTAGCCAACGATAGCGCCTGTACAGCCTCTGTTGAAATATAGATTACCTACATGGAAGTCTTCACGAGCTTGCTCAATATGGTGGCGGTTCTTCGTGATGACCGCACCTGTTAACCCGTAGTCTGTATCGTTTGCAAATTCAATGGCTTCTGTAAACGACGAGGCTTTTGAAAGCGCCACCACCGGACCGAAGATTTCTTCTTGAGAAATACGTGCATTCGGATCAACGTCTGCGAATACAGTAGGCGCTACGAAATAACCTTTTGAATCATCGCCAGTTCCACCTGCGATGAGACGTCCTTCTTGTTTCCCAATTTCAATATAATCCATGATTTTATCGAATGCCGCCTGATCAATAACTGGACCGGCTGTGTTGTTTCCATCCATTGGATCACCCCAGTTGTATGACTTCGTGATCTCTTCTACGCGCTTTACCACTTCATCGTAGACATCTTCATGAATGATTGCACGAGAACATGCTGAACACTTTTGGCCGCTGAATCCAAATGACGAGGAAACGATAGACTGCGCAGCCAACTCCAAATCCGCTTCATTATCGACAACAATCGTATCTTTACCGCCCATTTCCGCAATTACACGCTTCAGCCAAATTTGACCGTCATGTACTTTTGCCGCGCGTTCGAAAATACGTGTGCCTACTTCACGTGAACCTGTAAATGAAACGAAACGAGTGTCTTTGTGATCGACCAAGTAGTCACCAATCTCAGAACCCGATCCTGGGATGAAGTTGACGACACCAGTTGGCATACCCGCTTCTTCCAAGACTTCGATAAACTTATACGCAACGACTGTTGTTGTTGAAGCCGGCTTCAACAGGACTGTGTTTCCTGTCACAAGTGCACCTACTGTTGTCCCTGCCATAATCGCAAATGCGAAGTTCCACGGTGAAATGACTACACCTACACCAAGTGGTACATAATCGAATCGGTTGTATTCACCTGGTCTACTCTCCACGTGCATACCTTCTTTTAGTGTAAGCATCTGACGAGCGTAATATTCCATGAAGTCGATCCCTTCAGCAACATCTGCATCCGCTTCATTCCAAGGTTTACCTGCTTCTTTTGTCAGTAACGCAGAAAACTCAAACTTGCGGCGTCTGACGATGGCAGCTGCTTTAAATAATACATCAGCACGAAATTCCGGCTTGACTTTCTTCCAAGTTTCGAATGTTTCCTTTGCAGTAGTCATCGCTTGCTCCGCTAAATCGCGACTAGCTTGCGAGACATTACCAATCACTTCTTTTTTATCAGAAGGGTTAGTGGATGCTAATTTCTTCTCTGTCATTATACGTTCACCGCCGATAATTAGCGGATAATCTTGCCCAATATAACTTTCTACGACTTTAAAACCTTCTTCATACGCTTCGCGGTTTTCTTTAACTGTAAAATCAGTGAATGGTTCGTGTTTGTATGGAATCATTTGGAATCAAATCCTCCTTTAATAGTAGGTACGCAAAATTAATTTGCGTTTGTTAGCGTTTACATCTATAATAATGCAAGAAAACATTGCACATTGCAAGTGTTTTCTTGTAATTATTTTTTAATTCTATTAATTTATTAACTGAAACCCGATAAGTACTATGTTAGGAAGGTGTTTTAAATGAGCATACATGAAAATATATTGGATATTTGCAATCAGTTTGCAGTGGACCATGCAACTATCGGTATACATGCTGTAGATCATTCAGGACGAACAATTGTCTACAATCGCAAAATGAAAGAAATCGAAGGATTGAATATTGAAGATATAAAAGACCATTCTATTTTGGAACTATTTAATTTTGACAAGACTGAAAGCACGTTATTGAAAGTATTACAAAGTGGAGAGCCCCAATTGCGGGTTAAGCAGAGGTACTGGAATACGAATAAAGTAGAGATCACGACGATGAATGACACCTACCCTATTTATGAGCAGCAGGAATTGATTGGCGCAATTGAGTTTGCTCAAGATATTACGGCATTAGAAAAATTCGTTTTACAACCATTACGTAAAAATCGTGGACCGATTACTTTCAATCAAATCACTGCTCAATCATCGGCCATGAAGTCGGTCATTTCCACTGCGGAACAAGCAGCGGCGTCTGACTTGCCAGTTTTATTGATTGGAGAAACAGGTGTAGGGAAGGATAATCTTGCTGAGGCTATTCACTATGGTTCTGCAGGAAACGAACGGATTTTCCACACATTCCATTGTCTGCATGCTGACACAGATATCATCCAGCAACTCGAAGAAACTTTGCAACAACAACCGCCTATGACATTATTTTGCGAACGAATTGATGCTTTATCGATTTCTTTGCAGCAGGCATTGCTCTACGTCTTGCAGAAAACACCTACCCATCAATTCATCGCGAGTATCGGTGACGACCCAGTCGAACTGATCGCATCGGGCACATTGCTAAAGGAGCTCTATTATTTTTTCGCGTCCTTCGCCATTAGAATTCCTCCACTACGGAAGCGGCCAGAAGATATGATCCCTTGCGCTGAATCGTATTTAAAGATTAGAGTAGAGTCATTAGGTACAGGACTGACGAAAATCGATGACCTAGTGAAAGAGTTACTTCTGGCATACGATTGGCCGGGGAATTTGCGAGAACTCGAGCTACTTCTGGACGAAGTTTCATCCATGCGCACAACAGAAGATACGTTGACTCTTGATATGTTACCTTTGCAATTTAAGATGAAGGTCGAGGCAGTAGCCAATGATGCTTCACAACCAAGAGACTTTATCGTGCAGAGCGACTCAAAACTGTTACCATTTGATCAGTATTTACGAGAAGCCGAGAAGTATTATCTTCAGAAAGCAATGAAGTTGCATGATCATAACATTACGAAAACTGCCAACTCCCTCGGTATGAGTAGACAGAACTTGCAGTATCGGTTGAAGAAATTGAAGGAGTAAGTGATAGAACACCGTTGATCTTCTGGTGAAGAAACGCACAACCTCACAGTATCTTACCCTAACTATACGAATGCGTCTTTAAAGTAGTAAGCGTACTTGCTGTCTGTGATTCATCGTGGGAGCCATCTGCTGTCGTAGTGATTCCAAAAAACACAAAAGGACTGTCGCAAAAGTTATAACAACTTCTGCGACAGTCCAATTATCAACGTCCGGATTGTTCAATCCAACCTTGCAGTTTATCTTTTAGTGAATTAAAGCCATCTGCATCTTGCTGATCTACGCGTTCTTGCAATGATTGACGAGAACGAGAGTGATTCAAGTAAGAACTTGGTGGCTCCTGTAATGCACGTATCGACAAACTAATTTTACTAGCTCCTTCATCCACATCCAATACTTTGACGTGAACTTCTTGCCCAACTTCCAAAAATTCATGAATATCCTTAACAAATCCATACGTGATTTCAGAGATGTGCACTAAACCTTGCGTTGAAGCATCCAGCGCCACAAACGCACCGTATGGCTGTATTCCGGTAACTTTTCCGGTCAGCTCATCTCCTACTGCAAATTTGTGAGACATGCAAAACAGCTCCCAATCTAAAGTAGTATCTAGTCTGCCACTATGGCCGTTTCAAAGTATACCATATTTCGTAGTTTTGAACAAAAAAGAGCCATCCGAATAGATGGCGTTGAGCATTTAATATTGAACGATCGATTTGGCTTCATATTTAATAGCAATTAGTTTGTAGGATATCTCCATACAGTTCTCTAAAGGTATCCATATTTCATGGGTGTGCTCATAGATATCACGAATACATTTGGCTAAGTCTACTGGATGATCTACACGATGAAGCTCCGTCACTATTGCGGCAATTTCTGCACCATACGCATATTCCCCTTCTTCGAAAGGATCCCATTTTTTAAGAAGTGAGACTGCTTTTTTATTCATTTCCATGGTTTGCATGATTCGTCACCTGATTTGTTTTTCTTTTAATAATAGCACAACAGCTAGCAAGAGAACAGTTAGAAATATTTTGACAGTTTACGAGACCGATGGATAAAAAAAGAACATCCCAATCAATCGATGGGATGTCCTGAATTTTTATGTTGTTGTCGTTCTTTTAAAATACGTTGTTCCAGCTCTTTCGTTTCCTCTTCCTGCCGTTTGGATTTCTTAATAATCCAACGAAATACGAACAGCATGAGCGTCATGAAGATGACGAAAGAGATTGCTGCTGGGATGTATTCTGATTTATCTTCAGGAAAATAAAGAAACGGCATCAATAGAACGAAGTCCATGCTAGTTTCCCCCTATGAATCAAATCCGCTTACTTTCGGATGATTTCAATTGATTCAATTTTAATTTCTTCATTTGGCTTATTGTCGCGGTTAGTTTTCGCATTAGCAATTTTGTCAACAACGTCCATTCCTTCTACTACTTGACCAAATACAGAGTGCTTCTGATCCAAGTGTGGTGTTCCGCCGTTTGCTTCATATGCATCCGCAATTTCTTCAGGCCATCCGCCATTTTTCAATTGTGCCGCCGAAGCGCCTGCAAGTGAAGATGCTTGTACGATGAAGAATTGGCTACCGTTTGTGTTTGGTCCAGCGTTCGCCATAGATAGTGCGCCACGCAAGTTGAATAGATCCATAGTAAACTCATCTTGGAATGTGTTGCCATAGATACTTTCTCCGCCCATACCTGTTCCAGTTGGATCTCCGCCTTGAATCATGAATTCAGGGATAACGCGGTGGAAAATAATACCGTCGTAATAGCCATTTTCAGCGTGCGTCAAGAAGTTTTCAACTGTTTTTGGAACTTGCTCTTTAAAAAGCTTTATTTTGATAGGCCCCATTGTTGTGTTCATCGTAACTAGTGCTTCGTTTTCTGCTACTTCAGTCGATAGTTGTGGATACATGATATTCCTCCTCAAATTTACGTGCTTGTTCATTTTGGTACATGTTTTGTGTATGAAAACAGTCTATCATATATGATGGCAAAATTCGATAATTGTAACTGTGACAGTTAGTTGACAATATTTATTGTGCGTAGAAAAGGCGCAGTATCAGGAGAGGATGACGTTGATCTACTCCTAGGTACATTGCGAGTTCGCTCATTCATTCGTGTAAGCGCTCATTGTTCATGCATAACCGCTCTATCATCAACGCCAAGCGCTCTATCGCGATCCGTTACCGCTCATACTTTACTGTTAACCGCTCTATGACAAGCTATAAGCGCTCACACACGCCTTGCAACCGCTCAAAGCCCTCCGCGTTTACACTGTCTTTAAATTATAAATGTCAATGTACATCCTCATAAGAGGCAGAAACTCCATCCACCCCAACTCTTGATGTAAGCACTATGTTTCCTTCGACTATCGAATTGTTTTATACTAATACTTATCGAAACTTTACAGGAGGAAGGCGGTTCAACGTTGAGTCGACATAAGAAAAATTTCATTATCATCTGGATCACGAACTTTCTTGTAGCGGGAACGATGACGATGATTATGCCATTCCTGTCGTTATATATTGAAACGTTTGGGGATTATTCTGATGCATACGTCCAGAAGTGGGCAGGATTAATTTTTGGTGCTACCTTTATTACCGCGCTAGTCATGTCACCTATTTGGGGGCGTTTTGCGGATCGCTTCGGCTTCAAGCCTATATTGCTCATTAATGGTTTCGGGATTACCATTTCAGTCTTTTTGATGGGCTTTGTCAACTCCGTGGAAATCTTTTTTGTATTGAGATTACTGATGGGTTTAGTTACAGGTTTTTTACCGACTTCATTAGCTTTCATTTCATCTCAGACACCTCGTGAGAAAGCGGGTAAGATGCTCGGGACGCTGCAAATGGGTGGTGTCGCGGGAATGTTATTTGGCCCCGTTCTTGGTGGTCTCATGGCTGATACGTTCGGTTTTGAATACACCTTCATCATCACGTCCGTTTCCGTAGTGATTGCGACACTGCTTGTGCTATTTGGAATCAAGGAGGGCGCACGGGTAAAAGCGAGGAAAGTAGTCAAGTATTCGCGGAAAGTCATTTTAGGTGGATTGTTTAAACACCGTCTGATGTTTAACGTCATGCTTGTCACGACGTTGATCCAAGTCGGGAATTTCAGTATTCAGCCGTTGCTGTCACTCTACGTAGCAGATTTGACCCATGCTGCAACCAATGTAGCGTTCCTTGCAGGATTGACGTTCAGTGCAACGGGCCTCGGCAACTTACTATTCGCTAGGTATTGGGGGAAGATAGGCGACGATCTCGGATACGAAAAAATCCTTGGGCTTCTACTCATCATGTCTTTCCTCTTCATCATCCCACAGGCGTTTGTTACGTCACTTTGGCAACTGGTTTTGTTGCGGTTCTTATTTGGGATCTCGACAGGCGGTATGATTCCACTTACGACAGCGCTTGTTCGTCGTGAAGCGCCACTGGAAGTACAAGGTGAGGTCATGGGATATAACACAAGCTTCCGATTCCTTGGTAATATTATAGGACCAATGTTTGGCGGAATTGTCAGTGGGTATATTGGGATTCCTGCAGTATTCATTGTGACAGGCGTATTGTTCATAGTCGGATATTTGTTATTATCTATGGCAGTACGACGGCCTACACAGGATTTCGAACACTTCCTAGAAGACCGGCAAGGTGAAGCGAATGAACACGCGTAATTTTAGCCACGTAACCTTTTTATAGGTTGCGTGGTTTTTTATTCCCTTTTGATTCAGGCGACAGTTGTCAAGATATGTTATATTTTTTTATAGCTATGTGAGAGTACAGGGGGCTAGGTAGTTGAAACAAACGGTTGCATTAGTGATTACGCTTGCTTGCGTTCCGCTATTATTATTTATCCAAAATCAAATCCACGAAGAAACCGTGAAGACGGAAACATTGCATGCGTCTATTCGTGATACAGTTCAATTGGAAGTGCCTACCATGATCTCCCCTATTCAAATGAAAGACCGTAACGGGACTTTATTTGCGGAAGAATATACGGAATGGCGGCAGCCAATTCACTTGCAAGAAATGACGTTTTTCACGCGGCAGTTGTTTTTAAAAAGTGAAGACCGGACGTTTTATGAACACCGGGGCTATGATATCGCAGCGATCATTCGAGCTTTTACGATCAACGCGGCGGCAGACGCCAAACAGCAAGGCGCTTCGACCATTACACAACAAGTCGTACGGATGCGCTATTTATCGACAGAGAAAACGTATGAAAGAAAGTTTAAAGAGCTCTTCTTTGCAGCAGAGTTGGAAAAGCAATCGACAAAAGATGAAATCTTGGAAATGTATTTGAATGAAATGTATTTTGGCAACCAAGTGTACGGAATTGGCGGCGCAGCAAGCTACTACTTCAGTCGTCCGCTCGAGAAATTGCATGAGGCGGAAATCGCTTTTTTGGCAGCCATTCCAAATAATCCATCTCTTTATAACCCAATCAAACATTTCGATCAAACGAAAGAGCGTCAAATACGACTGCTTCGAGTTATGCTCGACCAACAAGTCATTACACAAGAGCAATTTGAAGCGTACAGTACGTTTCCGATTCAATTGAACGTCAAGAAGAAAGAACAGTTTTATCCGATGTACAGTTCGTACGTATTAGAAGAGTTGAAAGACCTTATTGCGCAGACAGAAGGACTCAACACGTCGATGAGTAAAGCGAAAACGCCAGAAGAACGACAACGCTGGCAAAATGAAATCCATCGTCGTACACGAGAAGTGATTGGCACAGGCGTAACAATTGATACGGCACTGGATCAAAATAAGCAACAGCATGATGAAAATCGAATGAATGCACTAATTGGAACGGGTGGTGTGCAAGCTGGAGCTGCTGTCATCGACAATGACATGCGGGAGATCATCAGTCTGTATGCAGGTGCAGGCTATAAAAAAACCGACTTCAATCGCGCGTATCAAGCGGTGCGGCAACCGGGGTCCGCAATCAAGCCGTTGCTTGTCTATGCACCGTTTTTTGAAAGTGGTCCGTATCATGCGGATACCCCTGTCAACAGTAGTGATATTTGTATTGCGAATTATTGTCCGAAAAACTTCGGCCGCTATCAGTTTGGTACGACTACGGTACGGGAAGCATTCCGGAATAGTTATAACTCGACGGCTGTACGTTTATTGCAACGTGTAGGAATCGACGAAGCATTCTCGCATTTAGCACCTTTCCACTTCCAGCATGTCGTCGAGGCTGACCGCTCCTACCCTGCTGCGCTCGGTGGATTTTCTAAAGGTGTCACGCCACTGGAACTTGCCGCGGCGACTACGAGCTTTATCGACGGGACGTACTTGACGCCTCACGCGATTCGCTCGGTAAAAGATAGTAAAGGTGAGGTGTTGTATAAATGGAAGGATACGTCAAAAGTGGTTTGGTCCCCTTCCACAGTTAACAGCATCCGCTCCTTGATGAAAGAAGTCGTCGTCAACGGTACAGGCGAAGGAATTGCTTATACAACGAGCTATACCGGAGCGAAAACAGGAACGACTGATGCGTTTAAAGACTTGTGGGCCATTGGCATGAATGATCGCTATACGTCAGCTGTCTGGATCGGTTACGACAGACCGACACCCATTCCACGTCTGCGCGACCAAAAAATTCATCTGCGGGCATTTTCCTCTACGATGCGACCATAAAAGCCTTGCAAGGTCCGTTAGTTCGGATCCGCAAGGCTTTTTCATTTATTTCACTGGATTGGTTAATGGAATACTGGCGAGTAGTCCGTTGTATAGACGGAATATGATATACACGAGCCCCGTCACCAGAACACTCCAGATGATAATCTGAAAGAAAATCAAACCTACTGTATGTGTCAGTGGCATGAATGGACTTAATTTGTAGACTACATAAACAAAGTAGATGAATGAAGTGATGAGGAAGATTAATACTAGTGTCTTCCATGATTGAATACCTATTACCGAAGCGAGTGCACCGATAAAATAAATGACTACGCCAGATTTCGACGCGCTATACGATGCATCCGCTTCTTCTTTCAGGAAAAATAATAAGGCCGTTTCATGAATGGTGACAGCAATCAGTTTTAAAGCTGCGAATAGCATAAAGAATACTAATGAATACATTGTCAATAAAAAGATACGTAACTGAAAGTCCGATAAGAACTCCCTCATACCTTGATAGAGACCGATTCCCTTGAAAAGGATCAATGTCTCCCCAACACTATATACACCAAAGGTCAAACTGAATAGCAAGACCGTAACAAATGGTAAATAGCTGAACAAATATGGATTTTTCATAATACCCCCAAAAAATATTTTTTCATCCTCCTAATAATATAAGAAGGAAGTCGAATAAAGCAATAATTGTTCGACTGTCGTCTATGCAATTTGAAATGTTTTACGCTATACTAACAAATACGCCCACGCTTATGCCTCGGGAATTGAATATGTGAAGAACATAGTTGGAAGGAGGATTTTCTTGGAATTCGTGTTATTGATTTTTTTACCTGTAATCTTCGCGCTACTTGTTCCTTTTGCTTTTAAGAAGATTAAAGGAATACATACGGGTTGGTTTGTATTATTAGTCCCTCTAGTGTTATTTGGCTATTACCTGAGCTTTTTACCGCTAGTCATGGATGGTGGTCATGCTATTTCTGAAATGAAATGGATTCCTTCACTTGGAATTGCGTTTACTTCATACATAGATGGTCTTAGTTTATTATTTACGCTATTGATCACCGGAATCGGTTCGTTAGTCGTCTTGTACTCTGTGTTTTACATGGATAGGGAGAAAGAAGATCTAGGTAGCTTTTATGTCTACTTATTAATCTTCATGACCGCTATGCTCGGAGTCGTGCAATCTGACAACACGATGACACTCTATTTGTTCTGGGAGTTAACGTCCATTTCGTCCTTCTTATTGATTGGTTTCTGGTATACGAAGGACAAGTCACGTTTTGGCGCATTGAAATCAATGATGATTACAGTGTTTGGTGGATTAATGATGCTCGGGGCATTCATTTTACTCAGTATCATGGGGGAAACATTCTCCGTTCGAGAATTAATTGCCCAAGCTCCTGATCTACTGAATCAACCGTATTTCACTTTGGCATTAGTATTACTCTTGCTAGGCGCCTTTACGAAGTCGGCACAATTTCCATTCTATATTTGGTTACCAGATGCAATGGAAGCGCCCACACCAGTCAGTGCATATTTACACTCTGCCACGATGGTGAAGGCAGGCATTTATTTGGTCGCGCGATTTACGCCAATTTTCGGCTCAGCGTCCACTTGGATTTGGCTCGTTACAGGAATCGGGTTGCTAACGCTGTTCTGGGGTTCATTTTTCGCAGTAAAGCAAACTGATTTGAAAGCGATTTTAGCATTTTCAACAGTCAGTCAACTTGGTTTAATCATGTCGTTACTTGGCGCTGGCGCTATTTCATACCATGCGACCGCAGCCATGTTCGGCTTTGCGACGTATGCGGCGATTTTCCACTTGATTAACCACGCAGCATTCAAAGGCGGGCTCTTCATGATCGCAGGGATCATCGATCATGAAACCGGTACCAGAGATATTCGTAAGCTAGGCGGGTTAATGAGCGTGATGCCGATTAGCTTTACCGTTGCAGCGATTGGTTCATTATCTATGGCTGGTTTGCCACCTTTTAGCGGATTCTTGAGTAAAGAGATGTTTTTGGAATCTATGGTAGCGCTTCAACACTTTGAATTATTCAACTTCGATACATGGGGCATTATGTTCCCGATCGTCGCTTGGATTGCCAGTGTGTTTACGTTTACGTACAGTATGTATTTTGTTTTGAAAACATTTATCGGACAGAAGAAGTTTGATCAATTACCGAAGCAACCGCATGAAGCACCGATTGGCATGCTAATTTCGCCTATGATATTGGCAACAATCGTCATTCTAGTGTTCTTCATTCCGAACGTCATTGGGAAGTGGATTATTAAACCGGCTGTCATGGCGGTTCAACCGACATTGTACGCAAGTCCGTCGGCAGTCGATATTCATGTCAAAGCATGGCATGGATTTGGAGCTGCTGGCTTATGGCTGACAATCGGCGTGGTCGTATTCGGTACATTACTTTATCTAACCATACCGAAATGGCAACCGCTTTATCGTATCCAGCCTGATAAGCTATCGCTGAATAATGGCTATGATGCGATGATGCGTGGAAGTGAAAAAGGATTGAATCGGGTTTCTCGTCTTTATATGACAGGCAAGATTCGAACATACTTATTGTATATGTTCGCATTTATGTCAGTTACGATCATCGCGATTTTGTTTATCAAGGATGCATTCGTTCTCGATATGAACAGTTTTGCAGCGATTACATTATATGGATCACTAAATGCTATTGTGTTAATTTTATCTGTCGGATTTGTTGTATTTGCGAAGTCACGTCTTGCCGCGATCATCGCGCTTGGCGGCGTCGGGTATTCCGTCGCGTTATTCTTCGTTATCTTCAAAGCGCCTGACTTAGCACTGACGCAATTGGTAATCGAGACAGTATCCGTTGCGTTGTTCTTGCTAGCATTCAAGCATTTGCCGGCACTCAGTACGCACGGGGAAACGAAACGCAATAAAGTTGTCAATCTGATTGTTTCATTGAGTGTAGGCGTGATGGTGACATTGGTCGCCCTATCCAGTCACTCACAAAAAATGATTCCTTCGATTTCCCAATACTATAAAGATACGGTCGAGACGGAGGCAGCTGGCGGAAATATCGTCAACGTCATTCTTGTAGATTACCGTGGATTTGATACATTTTTCGAAATCGCAGTTCTCGCTATTGCAGGAATTGCAGTACTAGGCATGATTCGCTTGCGTGTATCGAGAAAGGAGCCGACTGATGAAAACAAATGATGTTATTTTACAAACCACAGCTAAAGTAGTGTTTTTCATCATCTTCCTATTCTCTATACATATCTTTTTTGCGGGTCATTATGCACCAGGTGGAGGATTCGTCGGTGGCTTGTTGACAACAGGCGCAATTGTGCTGTTGTTGTTGGCATTTGATCTACGGACGATCCAACAAATTCTACCGTTTAACTTTACGATCATGACCGCAATCGGATTGTTGCTTGCGTTAGGGACAGCGGCGGGCTCGATTTTCTTTAATGTGCCATTCTTCACACACGCATTTAGTGATTTTGACTTGCCGCTGTTCGGACATACGTCCCTTCACACAGCTATGTTGTTTGATAGTGGAGTGTACTTAGTTGTCGTCGGTTCCGCCATCACGATTATTCAATCGATTGGAGGCGATGACTGATGGAGTTTATCCTTTCGATTCTCATCGGGATATTATTTACGGCAGCCGTCTATTTGATTTTATCCAGAAGTTTACTAAAAGTGATTTTAGGTACTGGTTTGCTCAGTCATGGTGCGCACTTACTTATTCTTACGATGGGTGGACTCGGAGGCACAGCGCCTCCCGTTGTAATCGACGGTGTGACTGATTTTGCAGATCCCCTGCCTCAAGCATTGATCTTAACTGCAATCGTCATCAGTTTTGGTGTGACGGCGGTCATGCTAGTCATGGCATATCGTATGTATGATGTGCACAGAACAGATAATATGAATGAATTGAGAGGGAATGATGAACATGATTAATCTTCTTTTATTTCCGATCATTATCCCTTTCTTTTTCGCGATGATCTTAATGTTTTTCAAAGAGCAAGTGGTCGTCCAGAGAGTGTTGACACTGATCGGATTAGCTTTCAGTCTAGTTGCTTCTTTCTGGCTTATCGCGACAGTGAAGACAGAAGGAATCCAAACCGTGACACTCGGGAGCTGGCCTGCACCATTCGGTATTACGATGGTGTCGGACATGTTCTCCGCATTGCTCGTCACGACGACGATTATCATTACAATTTTTGTCGTCATCTATAGCTTTTCATCCATTGGTGTAGAAAGAGAAAGATTTTTCTATTATCCTGCGATTCTGTTCATGATTACAGGAATCAATGGCGCCTTCACAACAGGCGATATCTTCAATATGTTCGTATTTTTCGAGGTGCTACTGATCGCGTCTTATTTGCTTATTGTACTCGGCGGCGAGAAACGGCAACTTCGTGAATCCATTAAATACATATTGGTGAACGTCATTTCATCTGCTATCTTCGTTATTGCGGTAGCGTATTTGTACTCTATCATCGGTACTTTGAATATGGCGGATATTTCGATGAAGATTGCCGAGATCAATCAACCAGGAATCATTTCTGTCATTGCGATTCTGTTTTTGATCGTCTTCGGAATTAAAGGGGCTATCTTCCCCTTATATTTCTGGTTACCGAATTCGTACGCTGCACCACCGATACCCATTCTTGCATTGTTCGGTGCCCTACTCACCAAAGTAGGCGTCTACGCAATCACACGTACCTATACGTTGTTTTTCGTACACGATATTGGGTTTACGCACCAGTTTTTAATGGTCCTGTCGTTACTCACTATCATTGCAGGCTGTATCGGCGCTCTCGCGTACTTCGATTTAAAGCAAATCATCATTTACAACATCATCATCGCAGTAGGTGTCATCTTGTTCGGTGTGGCTCAAATGAACACGTCTGGACTAGAAGGCGCGGTTTACTATTTACTCCATGATATGTTGATCAAAGGTGCACTGTTTGTCTTGATCGGTATCATTATTTATGCAACCGGTACTTCGAACTTGCGAGAAATGGGTGGCTTAATTAAAACTCATGCAACACTTGGTTGGACGTATTTAATCGCTGCGTTCGGTCTAGCCGGCATTCCTCCGTTGAGTGGATTTATCGGAAAAGTACTTATCACAAAAGGTGCATTTGAAGCTGATCATGTGATCGGCAGTATCATTATTTTGGCCTCTAGCTTAGTTGTGTTACTGTCTGTCATTCGGATTTTCATTTATGCATTTTGGGGGCCTCAGAAGAACGAGTTGCCTATTCGCGATCAACGTACGTATCGTCAAATGATGTTCCCGGCTATAATGCTAGTACTCATTACGGTAGCGTACGGTGTCGGTGCAGAATGGCTTATGCCCTATATGACGGATGCAGCGAATGTATTGGCTGATCCATCCATCTATATAAATGCGGTGTTAAAGGAGTAGAGGTCAATGGCTTTTCAGATACTATTAAATTTCTTCATTGCAGTCGTTTGGATGTTCATGTCAAGTTCATTGACACCTTCTACGTTCATCATAGGATATCTTATCGGGTTGTTGATGATCATCATGACACGCCGTTATTTCAGTGGACGCTTGTACATTTGGCGAATCTGGTCTGCAGTAAAATTAACAGCGATTTTCCTAAAAGAACTCATCTTGTCGAATATTTCCGTGTTGCTATTAGTTATTAAACCGGATTTGTCGACTATGCAGCCGATGTTCTTCGCTATGCCAACAGAGCTCGAAAAAGATTGGGAAATCACGTTGTTATCTAGTTTAATTACGTTAACACCTGGTACGGTCGTCGTTCATGTTTCAGACGACCAACGTACTCTGTATATCCACGCAATCGATGTAGACGATGTGGATGAAGCAATCGATTCTATTAAAAACACATTCGAGAAAGCCATTATGGAGGTGAGCCGAGGATGAACGTATTTTATTCTGTCTGTCTCGTGCTAGTCATCTTGTCTATGCTCGGATTACTATATCGCGTATGGAAAGGTCCTTCCGTGCCAGATCGGCTAGTAGCTCTTGATGCGATTGGCGTCATGCTCATATCAGCAATCGCGCTGCTCTCCATCTTGTTCGATACACCGTTCTTCATCGATGCGATTCTATTGATCGCCATTATGTCGTTTATCGGCACAGTGTCCTTCTCCAAATTCATTGAGAGAGGAGAGATCATCGAACGTGGACCTAATCGCTGACATTATTATTGTGTTACTCGTTACGGTGGGGATCATTTTCACGATCGTCACAGTCATTGGAATCTTACGGCTTCCCGATGTCTATACACGCGCACACGCTGCATCAAAGAGCGCTACGCTAGGTGTTATGAGTTTACTGCTTGGTGTATTCCTCCACTTTTGGTGGAATGAAGGCCATTTCAGCGTGGCACTGTTGCTCGGTATCGTCTTTTTGTTTATCACTTCTCCTATTGGTGGGCACTTAATGACACGTGCCGCTTATATGTCGGGTGTAGAACCTACCGATTTAACGGTTGGGGATGATTTAGAAGAAGCAGTAATAGAACAACGCATAGAATCAGATAAAAACACGCCGGATGACAAATAGTCATCACGGCGTGTTTTTTCAATAATATGGATAGTAAGGGTAATACGGTTGTGGATAATACGGATAGCTGTTGTAGTAAGGTGGATAGTACCCCCCACCATAGCCACCTCCGTAACCGTAGCCTGGGAAAATAGCATTACCTAAAAATCCGCCAACTAAACCACCTAGGAAAGGACCCCCGAAACTACCAAATCCACCTCCATAACCGCCGCCATAATGACCATGACCGCGACCGCCACCGTATCCACCTCTATGACTATGTCTTGTCATCCAACTTCCCCCTTTCCATGTATCCTATGTCTAGCCGGAAAGAAGGTGTGGGGAAAGCGCCTATATAGAACTATTCTTGTTGTTCTGCTTCAGCAGCCAAACGCTCTACAAAGGTTGCCAATGTACGCACCATAACACCCGTCGCGCCTTTAGGGCCGAGCGCATGTGGACTCGCTGCATCAGACGTACCTGCAATGTCTAAATGAATCCACGGTGTATCTCCAACAAATTCACCAACGAAGCCACCTCCGAAGATCATATGACCATCTCGTCCTGGCGAGTTGTTTACATCTGCGACATCACTTTTGCGAATCCGTTTCCGATCGCTTTCAGTTAATGGCAGTTGCCAAATGAATTCCCCTGTTTCATCCGCTGCTTCCTGGAACTTCTTATAGAATGCATCATTGTTCGTCAGTGTACCTGTTTTATCATGACCGAGCGCCACAATGACACCGCCTGTTAGTGTGGCGACATCAATCAAATACTCTGCGCCCGCTTGCTTCGCATATGTCACCGCATCAGCCAGTACTAAACGGCCTTCTGCGTCTGTATTTAATACTTCAATTGTTTTACCACTTAAAGACGTGATGACATCGTCCGGCTTGAATGCTTCACCAGAAATCATGTTATCAGAAGAAGCAATGACCGCAATCACGTTTTTCTTCGGCCGTGACTCCCCTATGATTGCCATAGCGCCGAGTACTGCTGCCGCGCCCCCCATATCACCTTTCATGCCGACCATGCCGTCCTTAGGCTTCAACGAATAGCCACCTGTGTCATACGTAATTCCTTTACCGACTAAGCCGATGACATCTTCCCACTGTTCTGTTGCTTGGTACTTCAGCACAATGAGTTTCGGTTCTTCTACTGAACCTTGATTAACCGCAAGAATCGCTCCCATACCGAGCTCTTCCATTTCCGCTTTACCGAGAATATCGATTTCCAAGTCATAGCTTTCCGCTAATTCTCGTGCATATTCCGCCATCTTAGTTGGTGTTAATAGATTTGGGGGTACATTGACTAGCGTCCGAGCTTCGTTCACTGCATGCGCGGAAATCATGCCTACTTCTCCTGCAGCAGTGACACGTTCTTCATCTTCCGTCGTAATGAATGTCACAGTAGTTAGTGGAACATCCACTTCATTGGAAGAGGTCTTGAATCCCTCATACGTGTAGGAGCCCATTCCGATACCCTCAGAGGCCAGGAACGCAACATCCTCACTACCAATCTCATCATTGCAGAATGGGGTTGTCCAGACGCTTACAGTGCGCACACGGTCTTTGTGTAGTTGTTTCCCTACCTCAGCGAATAATTCACGCAACGGCTGCTCAGTCAGCTGTTTTTGATTGCCAATGCCTACAAAGTATACGCGGTCGTAACTTTGCTTTAATAACGCAGGCATTTTAGTAATCGCCTTAAACTTCTGTTGAATGTCATGTGATTTGATCCAGTCTGGCAATGAGGGATGGAAAGATTCAACGAACGCATCGAAGCCTTCTACATTCTCTGGATGATCTGGTATTCCTATAATCAGTACCTCTACTTCTTTTTGATCAATTGCGGATGCTGTTTCTACGTTTATCATGTGTGTTCCTCCCCTTTTCTTTACGCCTTCCCCATACTAGTATAGACTAGTCAGATTAGCACTTCCAACTACAAATAATTTTTCGTTTGATAACGAGTAGATCCAGATTATGTTATACTGATTGTTAAACTACGGACAGTAAAGGAGTGGAATCTCTTGGCTATTTTTGAAAACATACCGCTCCTCGCAGCGCTATTTGCCATCTTATTTGCCCAATTTGTAAAAATTCCTATTCACTTTTTATTAACACGTAAACTCGATTTCGGACTCATGACTTCCACAGGCGGCATGCCCAGTTCTCACTCGGCAGCAGTCACTGCACTCACAACTGCCATCGCATTCGAAGCTGGCCTGGACTCACCACTATTCGCCATTTCCGCTATATTCGCGGTTATTGTCATGTTCGACGCAACGGGCATCCGCTACCAAGCTGGACAACAAGCCTTAATCATCAACCAAATGCGCTCCGACTTTCAAATATTCGTCAGCGATTTAAAAGATTGGCCAAAAAAAGACAACGACGCAAAAATTCAAGAACTCAAAACCTTACTCGGTCACAAACCAAACGAAGTATTCTTCGGAGCCCTAACAGGTATCCTTATCTCGATCCTTACGTATACGGTTATATTGTAACAGCGAGTGACGCCCTCAAATCTACTACAGCGCTTGCGGATGGCTCTCGTATTTGGTAAGGAAGGATGTCTTTACACGTCACGACAATGAGAAAAATAAGCTAGTGGATCGTAAGAGGAAGGTGACAAGTTCCGATGGCTCACCGTGGGCTCATGGTCAAGCGTCCACCTGGAACGTCAATCAACGGCACCCTCTTCCTCTCTAATCTTTTATCTCTAAAACAACGCAAAAAACGGAACTGTCACAAGATGTCGTAATTCACGACTTCCTGTCCAGATCCGTTTTTTCATATCAACACATAGCAAAAAGCATTAAAACATTTGATACCCCATCTTACGTAAAACCTTCATCACAAAACCTGCGATAATCGCTCCGACCAAACCACTCGCCAATATCACGATATCTACTGCATGCAGCGACATAAGATTCGCCCCCAGCTCATTAAAAGCAAAACCAGGCTTCGTAATGTATTCATACATCGGCACATCATCAATAATAAAAATCACGATAATCGGATAAATAATAGCCATAAGCCACGTCATACGTAACAGCATATTCAATAAAAAGCCGATACCGAAAAACATAACGATAAATATCAAGATCGATAGCATCACCTGTGCTATGGATATAGTTTGCATGCTTGCTAACCTCCAGTTCATCACCTCAACATTTTACAGGATGATGAGACGGCTTTCAATAGAATGAGACAGAGTACACGGAACGTTCTTTTCAGATGTCATGAATTCTTAAAATTTGACAGACGAATTTCTCTACTATAACTACTTCCACGGTTGACTTGTTACCTATTTTGTTGCACACAAAAAAGCACTCGCCTCTGCGAGTGCTTTTCTATATTCATTATAACACGTTGAATTTACCTTTTTTAATCGTTAACCCAAGACCACCGATCATAAATAGTGCACGGTTGTCAATCATTTTCTTCATGAAAGACGCTTTTGTACCTGTCACTTTTTTATCGAATACTACACCAATCGCATCGGATTCACCTAAAGAACAAACGCTACCTTTTAAATCCGGTACGAATTCTTTTGTTGGGTTTCCTTTCATTATCGCGATGATATTGTTAGCAATCATCTCACCTTGTTGCATAGCGATTTGTGCAGTTGGTGGGTATGGACGGTTAATTGCTTCATTGATCATCAACGCGCAGTCACCTACTATAAATACATCGTCGAATCCTGGTGCACGCATGTCTTTTTCAACTTTTACACGAGCACGCATGTTTTCTATACCGGATTCTTCGATCAGATGGTTACCACGAACACCAGCAGCCCATACAACCGTACCCGCTTTGATGAATTCAAACTCATCTTCGCCTTTTTTAATCTTAACGCCTTCAGGAGTTGCTTCTACAACCGGTGTACCGATAGAGAATTCTACTCCTTTCGCGCCCAATTGACGCACTGCATATTCCACAAGTTCCGGATCGAAACCAGGCAATACCATTGGAGCTGCTTCTACACATAGAATGCGAACCTTTTTGGCTGGCACATCGTATTCCTTACATAATTCAGGTACACGGTTTCCTAGTTCACCAAGATACTCGATTCCTGTGAAACCTGCTCCACCTACGATGATAGTCAAACGGCTATCGTCTTTTACTTCTTCGGTAGACCATGTAGCGAATTGATATTCCATGTGATCACGAATGTGACGAGCTGCATTCACATTGGCAATAGACAATGCGTATTTGTCCAAACCTGGAATTCCAAAAGTTTCCCCTTCAAAACCAAGGCCGATTACTAGGTAATCATATGTGTGAGAACCGAGGTTCGTCTTTATGCTTTTCGTCGCAACATCGATGCCAGTAACTTCTGCTTCAATGAACTTTACTTTATTGCTGTTGATTACACTAGAAATATCATAGCGAACTTGTTCTGGAGATAATGTTCCAGCTGCCGCTTCATGCAACCATGTAGATTCATAGTGATAGTCATTTTTGTTGATCAGAACGATATCTGCTTCATCTGCACCTAATGACTTTTGCAAATTCACAACAGTCATCAAGCCACCGTAACCTGCACCCAATACTAAGATTGTTGGTCTTTTCACGTAAATCGAACCACCTTTTAGTTTCTTAAACGCCGAGAACGTGTAAAATCAATCTTACTTGGTTTTGCAGTGCCGGCATTTAGTTTGATATTAATAGAATCATACTTTCATTACTAATAGTAGACCTTTTGAGCTCGTATTTCAACAGAATTATTATTATGCAAATAATCAATTTAGACTAGTGATTTGTCATTTCTGTAATTTTATCAAACCTTGCTCGACTAAGATGGCTAGACTTATTCGCAATCAGCAGGAGCGCCAGCTTTCTTAGCTGTTCTAAATGAAGTACCGCAACCACAATTTGCAATCGCATTTGGGTTATCAATGGTGAATCCGCCACCCATCAAAGACTCTTTATAATCCACTTTTGTACCTACGAGAATAGCTGCATCCTCTTCTTTTACCACTACAGGAATTCCATGTGCTATATAAGAAATGTCATCGTCTTCTTTTTCTTGGGCAAAACCAAGACCGTATGTTAATCCGCTGCAACCTCCGCCATTGACGGAAACGCGCAAGAAAGATCCTTCTTCTTCGTTATGAGTCATCATTTTCTTCACGTGAAATGCTGCTGCTTCTGTAATCTCTACTGTGTTCGTCATCAATACCACTCACTTTCCACGTTTTCTTTTTATCATATCAATCTTTTTCATCACAATGCAACCAAATAGTCCCCCTACTAGGTCTATTTTAATGTATAATAAGACTTAGGATAGAAAGGAATGATACTAGTGGAAATCAGCCCGTTTTACGAGAAGAAGATGCAATGCTTACTGTGTAAAGAGCATTTCCCTACTACTAAAATTCGTTCTCGCCAAGTAAGAGTAGTTGATCATGATAGCGATTTTAGACCTATTTATATAGATGAGGAAATTAATCCTATTTTTTATAATGTAGCTGTTTGCCCGTCTTGCGGTTTTGCATTCACTGATGATTTCGCTCCGTACTTCGCGCCGGGCACAAAAGAGATGATCGCTAAAAACATCACTGCCAAATGGCGTAGTCGCTCCTTTGGAGGTGAACGGACGAAAGAGCAAGCAGTTGAAGCCTATAAATTAGCGTATTTAAGTGCCAACTTTAAAAAAGAAAAGCATTTAACGATGGCAGGGATGATGTTGCGTATAGCTTGGATTTATCGCAATGATGAAAACCTACCAAAAGAAATGCGTTATCTGGAAATATCTCGTGATCTGTACATCAAAGCATTTTCTGAAGGTGATTATATCGGAACACAAATGTCTGAAACGCGTGTGCAATATATCATTGCAGAATTATCTTGGCGCATTCATGATCGTGCAGAAGCCATCCGAAACTTCTCACGTGTAATTGAAACGCAAAAAAGATCGACCGAGCCTACAGTCATCCAAATGGCCAAAGATCGATGGCAAGAGATTCGTGATGAAGAAACCGTTCATTAAACTAGCTATAAAATGAAAACCGTGCAAAGAAGATCCTTCTTCATTTGCACGGCTTTTATTTATTTAAATTAAAAAACCTGTTCGACTTCTACTACGCCTGGTACTTCTTCAAGTAATGCGCGTTCAATACCAGCTTTTAATGTAATCGTCGAACTAGGACAAGTTCCGCATGCTCCTAAAAGGCGCAGCTTCACAATTCCTTCGTCAATATCCACTAGTTCACAGTCCCCTCCGTCTCGCAAGAGGAATGGGCGCAATTTATCTAGCACTTCTTTTACCGGTTCGTATAATTTAGTATCTGTTGTCATTGTAATCACACTCTCCTTTCCTTATACTTATTATAAACTGCCAAGCAGAAAAAATCCAATAATGAATCGGAGGTTTGATTAATATGTCGCAAACACCAGTAACAATTGAAGTATATGGAGCAGAAGTCATTTGTGCCAGTTGTGTAAATGCACCTTCTTCTAAAGATACGTATGAATGGCTCCAAGCGGCAATATCAAGAAAGTACCCTGCACAACCATTTACTATTACGTATATTGATATCGATCAAGAAGTAACAGAATCACGGCAGCAGGATATCGTCGAGAAAATTCGTGAAGACGAGTATTTTTATCCACTTGTCATGATTAATGACGAAATGATCGGTGAAGGTCATATTCAACTGAAACCTGTATTTAACGCATTAGAAACACATGGTTATCAAGCAGGATAAATTGATAATTTACTGGATTAATTGAGAACAATACATTCCTTGAAGCGGTCGTTCTACGTTGAACTGACCGCTATTTTGTATTCAATTAATGAAAAGCAAAATTATCGCTAAAGAAAAAGCCACTTCATGGAAGTGACCTATAGATATTTATATTTAACCGTTATGCCACTTGTACATCCACAGCAAGCCAGATTTCATTAAACGGGCGATTCTTCCTGTAACGGTACGATCCGCCAAATACGCAAATCCTTGTTTTTTTCCTAATGAACCCATGAAGCCTTTTAGTTTCAGCTCCGGCATTTCGAGCATTAGCGGTTCACCTTTCCAAGTAGAGCGCAATACTTGAACGATTTGTTCTCCTTGTACTTCTGCCAATTGAGCGCTTGGTGCGTGTGTAAGCGCAGCAATGTCCCCGACCACGTAAACGTTTCGGTAACTTGGGACTTGATGATATTGATTGAGTACGATACGGCCTGAACGGTCTTTCTGAATGACTAAATCGTCCACGACCTTGCCTGGCTTAATACCAGCTGTCCAAACTACTGCATCTACATCAATTGTATCTTCATGGTTATACAGAATATGTTCGCCTACTTTAGTTATATTGGAATTCGCAACGACTTCTACTTCGTTCTGAACAAACCAATCTTTTACGAAGTTACTCAATCGTTCAGGGAAGTCACGCAAAATACGCGGGCTACGATCGAATAATTTGATTTTCAAGTCTGGACGACTCTCACGTAACTCACTTGCTAATTCGATACCGCTAAGTCCCGCACCAACAATTCCTACGGTTGCGCCATCGCCTAATCCTAGTAACGTCTGATACGTCCTGCGGGATTTGCCGATTGTTTGGATACTTAGCGTATGTTCAGCAGCTCCAGGTACGTTGTGGTAGTTATCTTCACTACCTAGTCCGATGACTAATTCGTCATATGCAAGTGCTTGACCATCTGCCAACAATACTTCTTTTTCGTCAAGCTTAATTTCTTGAATCTCGCCTTCGACCACTTTTAATTGATCATGAACAGGGATTGCTACGCGTACTTCCGAGTCAGAAACTGTTCCGGCTGCAAGCGCATAAAACTCTGTTTTTAAACTATGAAATAAAGTTCTATCGACAAGTGTAATTTCAATATCGCTTGGTAATTCTTTATTTAGCAAACGCAATAAAATTCTCATGTTACCATAGCCGGCACCTAGTAATAGTAATTTTCTCATAACGTTCTCCTTCTATGTCTATTTTCTCGTGCATCTCATTTGTTATTATAGCAGTTTGTGATAACTTTCACAATATGTCATGTTCATTGACGCTTCTGTAAAAAAAGAGTACCATTTCTAGTAGGCGAGGTGAGAAAGATGAATCCCATCGTAGAGTTTTGTATGAGTAATTTGGCAAATGGATCCTACCCCGTTTTCGAAACGTTGGAGCGTGATCCAAACATCGACGTACTAGAATACGGCTGCTTGAGCTATTGTACGAAATGTAGTGATACGTTGTATGCAATTGTGAACGGTGAACTTGTAGAAGCGGATACTGCAGATGAATTGACAAAGGAAATTTATCAGTTCATTGAAGATAATCCCCTTTTCTAATAAAAATAAACCTATGCGATGTCTTAGAAGCTATTACGCTTTTAGGGCATCCTTTTTTGAATGGAATTAAGGCGAAATCTGTTTATATTAGCAGGAGTAAGGTAATCGCTGAGTACGAAGGAACTGAAGCTTCAGCTGGTGACGCTTTCTGAACGGCGTGGCTCATCTGATACCGTCTACGAAAGTGCATGCTCCTAACGCTTCGCTTTTACTCGCAAAAAACGTCTACGCTACGACTGCTCGCTATTCCTTCAGGAGTCGCTTCAATCCTATTTTGATAGTCATGGGACTTGTACCCATTATTGTAGATAGAGTGTAAGTGGTTTTGGTCTTTATACTTGTTCAAGTCCTTTACAAAGCTGATCACAATCCCATATTCAATGCACAACAGAAAGTATCACCCACTCATATTGCAAGGGATTGGGGCGAGAGCGAAGCCTTGAGAGCACATCTTTGTACTAGAAGGGGCTACTTCCTGAGGATCAGCTCGCGACCTGGTTGGCTCACCGCGAGCCCTCAGGAAAGCGTCCCCTCCGAAGCGCCAATCCCGACTCCAACAGCCTGCCAGCCTATTCTCTTACAACTATCCTAAACAAAAAAGCCATCTCAAGAAGCCGTAGCATTACGACTTCTTAGATAGCTCTTCATTACTTCAACCAATCTGCAAGCGAATTTAGCAAATAAGTAGGTTGCTGCACCTTCTTCAACACATCTTCCATAGGCGTGACGCCCGTTGCGACATACGCCGTGTCAATACCATAGCGAATACCCGCCATAATATCCGTATCATAATTATCGCCAATCAAAATCATGTCTTCTTTCTCGTACATCCCTTGCTGTCGGATAAACTCCAACATATGCGGCTCTGGTTTTCCTACGATGAGCGGCTTTGTATCAGTCGCCACTTCCATCAATTTAAGGAAAGAACCGTTGGCTGGTACCAATCCTTTTTCGGTTGGGAATTTGATGTCTGAATTGGTACCTAAGAAATGAGCACCGTTACGTATCGCTAAACAAGCATCCGCGAGTTTATTGTATGTAACCTGACGATCAAGTCCCATTAAAACGACATCAGGATTCGTCGTGGTGATATGGATATTCTCAAGTTCTAGCGCTTCACGCAATCCTTCTTCACCAATCATCATGACATGCGCACCTTCAAAATGCTGTTTGCAATAACGGGCCAATGTCGTAGCAGAATTCATGATGAAATCTACTTCTGTATTCACACCAAAATCCGCTAGTTTCTTCTGTTGAGCAGTACGTGTCAGAGCCGCGTTATTCGTAATAAAATACGTTCCTTTACCTTCAGCTTGACACGCTGCAACGAAATCTACAGCTTCTTGAATGGGTTCACTACCGCGATACATCGTGCCGTCCAAATCGAAGCAATAAGCTTTATAGTGTCTCATCATTCAGTCGGAAGAAACGCTGAGACTGGGCCTAATTCATTGGTTAAGTAATCTCGAACTTGCCCCGGGAATTGTTGTAGTTCGTTACGTGTCTCGCGAATTGATAGTACTACTTTATCTGAATCGACTTCCACGAATTGGCGGACAATCATAGGACGTAGTGAAATGAATGCTTTTAAAGGAAGAGCTTGCTCAGGTTGAATGACTTTTTCATCTTCAAGAATGTCGATAATATCGTCGTAACTTCCAGGATCACGCATGATGAATCCGTCGATCATCGAATTCCCTACATCAATGATTCCTTCAATCAAGCCATGCGCAATTCGCTCTACAGCTAGCTTATTTACATCGTTTTGTAGCCAGTTCGTTTCCTTTTCAAAAATATCGAGTAACTGCTCCATATACACTAACGTTTTATTAATTTGATTTTGATCTACAAAATACATAATGTTCTTCCTCCTCATATACTTCATACTTCTATCTTACCATATTTATTGCAAAACGAATGAAAGCTCCGAGCAATTTTGCTCGAAGCTTTCATTTTTATTGTTCCTCTTTTGGAGTAGATGTTATTTCAGGTTTTACTTCCTCTACAACTTCCACTTCTGTTGGCTCCGGTAGCACTTTTCCAATCTTTTTCAAGATGAAATACGCACAACCGAAATTACAGTATTCATAAATATAATCTTGGACAGTACTGATTTTTGTCTCATATGTGGATTTGGAATTACGATCTTCAAAAAAGCCTTTTAATCGTAATTGACCATACCCCCAGTCACCCAAAATAAAGTCATACTTTAACAGTACTTCGCTAAAGCGTTCATTCAAGGCTTCTTCATCGAAACCATCGCGAAACTCTTCTGCGATTTCATACTGCATATTTTCTAAAATAACCATTCTCTGCTTCACTTCCATTTAACTGCTCGCTTGTCCTTCAAGTTTCAGCAGTTCGTCACCTTGGCGCTGTCTCTCTTTAGCCGAAGCATTAACTTGCTCGTCTGCATGGTAGCTTGAACGCACAAGCGGCCCCGCCTCACAATGAGAGAATCCTTTAGTCATTGCAATTTTACGCAATTCACCAAACTCATCGGGCGAATAATATTTTACTACTTTAGCGTGTTTTTTTGTTGGTTGCAAGTATTGACCAATTGTCATGATATCTACGTCGTGTGCACGCAGATCATCCATGGTCTCAATAATTTCTTCTACTGTTTCTCCAAGTCCAACCATTAATGAAGACTTCGTCGGGATTTCAGGATACATTTCTTTTGCACGTTGGAGTAATTCAAGTGAACGATCATATGTTGCACGTGCACGAATTCTTGGCGTTAGACGGCGTACGGTTTCGATATTATGATTTAAAATATCTGGTTTTGCATCCATCAAACGTTGCAAGTTTTCTTTATCTCCACCCATATCCGAAGGTAGTACTTCAATAGTAGTAAATGGGTTTTTTCTGCGTATCGCACGAATGGTTTCCGCGAAAATAGCAGATCCTCCGTCTTTTAAATCATCGCGTGCTACGGCAGTGACCACAGCATGTTTCAAATTCATCAATTCAACTGATTCCGCTACGCGTTCCGGTTCAGCGGTGTCAAGTTCATTAGGTAAACCTGTTTTTACTGCACAGAAACGACATGCACGCGTACACACAGCCCCTAGGATCATAAAGGTAGCTGTACGTCGCTCGCCCCAGCACTCATGAATGTTCGGGCAACGTGCTTCTTCACATACTGTATTCAAGTTTTTCTCGCGCATTAATTTCTTTAAACCTGTATAGTTCTCGTTGGTATTTAGCTTAATTTTCAGCCAATCCGGCTTTCTAATATGCTCAGATTTTCTTCCTGTCTCAGGTTTGCATGACAACGCTACCGACTCCATTCTGTTGATAGATTCTACTCATGTCAATGTAACATAAATTCAGATAACCTTCAATTATAGTTGACACACATTGCAAGCAATTAGGTAAGCGAGTAGAAATTTGGAATAGGATGACTGATTTTGGATTTCCGTTGCAGTGGTGGATGATTTTTTGTACGTGTAGCATTGACCCCTCCCATTGCTTTAGCACCCTCCTGCAGTGCCGATCAACGGTGCACTCCCCTTTCCCGAATATTAATTCACAAAAAAACACCTGCAACCAAGCTTCCGGTTGCAGGTGTACATCGTTTACTGTTCGGTTTTGAATTTCTTTTTGAACTTACTGAGGATCGTAGCATAAAAGATGCTAATAAATAGACCGCCCCAGATGATCGTCACGCCGAGTAGCATCATGAGGATTGCAGAACCGCTCATTCCTGTATCCATTTATAGCCCCCCTTTATTTTCATCATAATCTGTTGTAATTCTTGTGTTGTCTTTCCATTTTAATGATGTGAAAACGATCGACATGACAAACGCACCAATTGCAACCGGCCATCCAATTGTCCATAAGAACGATGTTGGATATCCTTCATAGTTTTCAGCAATATTGTCTTTAATTAGGAAGAATAACATAGTTCCCAATACTAGCGGTGTGATGAATGATAACGATACTTTCCACCACCAGCCAAGACGAATATCTGATACTGCATTGGCATGTTGCTCGAACAGTCCGAGTTTTCTGAACACCCAAGCTAGTAAGATGACCTCGACCAGACCGATGACTGCGATACCGAATTGGTTGATGAAGTAATCCGCCACGTCCAAGAAGTATAAACCACCGTTCGTTGCATACAGCATGGAGATGACCGCTGACAGTCCGACTCCGATCGTAACTGAACGACGTCTTGACATGTTAAACTTATCTGACATACCCGCGATGTACGTTTCACAAATCGAGATGAGTGATGTAATTCCGGCAAGCGTCAGTGAAAGGAAGAAGAATGCACCGAACAGTCCATTTAACCCTGGCATTTGATTAATAATTTCAGGGAATACGACGAACGCAAGCCCTACACCTGCAGTAGCTACGTCTGCTACATCTACTCCTTGATTAGTTGCCATGAATCCTAATACTGCGAAGACTCCGATACCTGCCAATAACTCAACAGAAGAGTTAGCGAAGCCTGTAATAAAGGCGTTATTCGTAATATCTGATTTCTTCGGTAAGTAACTAGAATAAGTGATCATGATGGCAAACGCGATCGATAAACTGAAGAAGATATGTCCGTACGCTGCAACCCATACACGCGGGTTGAGTAACTTATCGACTTCAGGTTTAAAGAATGCATCTAGTCCTACCATGGCTCCATCCAGTGTGATTGCACGGATGACGACGAATAAGAAGAGTAAGAAAAGTACGGGTATAAATATCCGGTTCGCCAACTCAATCCCTTTCTTGACTCCGCCAAGTAGTATGATGTAACAAATGACCCAGACGAGCAGTAATGGCAATGCCACGCCTCCTACGAGTCCTCCAACTTCCCCAGGATTATCCGCTAAGTTCAGGACGTCCCCGAAGAAGAATGCTTCTGGATCTTTCCCCCATGATAAGCCGAATGAATAGACCGTATATTTCATGGCCCATGCAATGATGACAGCATAGTAGGTAGAAATGACGAAGGATACAAAGATTCCCCACCAGCCTAGAAACTCCGTCTTTTTCCCATTCAGACGGAAAAATGAAAGCGGAGCTGATCCACGATATTTATGACCAATCGTGAATTCCATGATAAGAATCGGAATACCCGCCGTTAAAAGTGCAAATAAGTACGGGATAAAAAATGCACCGCCGCCATTTTCATACGCTACATAAGGAAAGCGCCAAATGTTCCCAAGTCCAATAGCTGATCCGACTGCAGCCAGTATAAAACCTGCTCTCGTTCCCCACTGCGAACGATTTTCCATACAACTCACCTCTTTTTTTGTTATTTTACAAAACTTTCACCATTCGATTTATTCTGATAATTATAGTTCCGTATATTTAGTATAAACAGCCCAATTAGAGATGTCAAAACAAATTTAGACTAAGAATGAAGTAATTATCACTCTTAGTCTAAATGGTAAACTATGCTATTTGTCCTGCTCGTTGCTTTCCTTTTGCGCTCAAGTACGTAAATAAAACTATTAAGGTAATAATAACAGCTACTAAGCCGATCCAGACAGACCCAGTCAGCCCGAGAACGATGTACCCTATTACTGCTACACTAGCTGCGACAAGCGCATAAGGCAACTGTGTGGATACGTGATCCATATGGTTACAGCCCGCTCCAGTAGAAGACAGGATCGTCGTGTCAGATATCGGTGAACAGTGATCTCCGAATACCGCACCTGCAAGTACCGCCGCCAATGCTGGTAATAGTAACTCTGGAGCCGCATTGACCATGATCGTACCTGCTATCGGCATTAAGATACCGAAAGACCCCCACGAAGTACCCGTCGAGAACGCCATTAATCCTGCTAATACGAAGATCAGTACTGGAAGGAAAGTGACGGGAATATTCAATCGTTCTACCATCGTAGAAAGGAATAGACCTGTATCTAGGGAAGCTATTAAGTCAGTCAATCCCCAAGCGAAGATTAAGATAAGAATCGCAGGCATCATCGCCTTGACTCCGCTAATAAACGCGCGTCCCATCCATGAAACACTTGCTGTTTCGTTCTTTTTCATTTGTAGAATATATAACAACATAGCTAGCAATGTAGCCGTTACACCACCAATTACCAACGATAACGGTACATCGGTATTTTCAAAAATAGCCCAAATATCGAAAACGCCCGCTTCTTTATAGCCTGTATAAATCATCATACCAAGCGTTACCGCAATCAACGTTACGATCGGTGCAACCAAATCGCGAACTTTTCCGTACGTATGCTCAGGGAATTCTTCTTTCAGCTGACCTGGGATTTCTTTATTTTGGTCATAAAGTTCGCCTTCAATCATAGCACGATCTTCATGCTTCTTCATTTCAAAGAAGTCGTTATTCGTCCAAGCGAAGAAGAAGACCATGGACAATGTGGCAATGACATAGAAGTTCATCGGCGCCATCATGACGAACGCAGTTAATGGTGAATAGCTGACCGCTGCTGTCGTACCTAGAATAAGTGCAAGTTGTCCAATCAAGAACGCGCCCCAACTAGAGATGGGTGATACGACACAGATGGGTGCTGATGTAGAGTCAATGAAATACGCTAATTTCGCACGAGAGATCTTGTGCTGATCCGTAATCGGTCTTGCAATCTGTCCAACTGCCAAGGAATTGAAATAGTCATCCACAAAAATTGCAATTCCAAGCCCCATCGTCAACAGCTTCGCTCCGCGTTTTGTACGGATACGAGTGACTGCCCAACGTGCAAATGCGGCGCTTCCTCCAGATAGACTGACGAATGCCGTAATGACACCTAATAATAATAGAAATAACATAATAAATATATTGTATGTATTGAGTCCTCCATCATAAAATGAAACTGTCATGGCCCTCCATACACCTTTTAATGTCTCTAACGGAGCAAAGTTCGCTAAAAGTAAAGCGGCTGTAACAATTCCTGCTCCTAATGATAATAATACTCTCCTCGTCGCTAACACCATCACGATGGCGATAATAGGAGGCAAAATAGAGACCCACGATCCGATCATTGTAATTCCTCCTCTTTCTAGTTGCTAGATGATATCGAAATGCAGAAGATCTTTCGAAGAGTGGAAAGCCCATAATATCCTGTAATTCCTTAATTTCCCGATAAAAAAGCCGCCCCCACAGGCACTACCATTTGTGTAGGGGTCGGCCAAACAATTCATCAAGCAATACATGAATAAATCGCAGTACAATTGGCTACTGTAGCTCTCCATACATTTATCAGTGTATGACAGTGTCATTCCTTTTCGAAATGACCCCAACTTGAGAAGCGGACTCTTCTCAAACTTCGGCATTGCCTCCTTTCGCTCGCGGTCATAGATGTCACTCTCTCGCTAGGTACTCATAAACAATGCAACCTCTACGTAAGTCTCGATATTCTTCTGTTCTCAGTGTAGCAATAATCGACAGCGTTCACAATACCTTTTACTCCTTCTTCTCAAGCGGAACTTCGATTTGTGCTGGCGTTTGCTCTCCTTTCGAATAAATTTGCGGTACCTTCCCTCTAATCAAACCAATCGCAATCGGTATTTTCTGCTCTACTACACTTCTACTTGTTGCTAGCGGAACAATTATCTGCACATTGACTTGTAACATTAAATACACTTCTACATAAGCATTATTAATGCCAAATTCACGAATATCCGTTTCTACTGTCGCGTGCACATCTCCAACGACATGGAAGCGAATAGGAATTTTCGGTCCCAAGTTACCGAGCAACGGGATATTCGCCGCTTGCCCAATCGGAACGAAAAATACAATACCTTGTTCTTTTTCCATCCGATCGGGATTATACTCGAGATCTCCGAGTGGCGGTAACATATCCAAATCTCCGCCCTCTGCACGCTCTAAATGATTTTCTACGAGCTGATGAATTTCTGACATGACCTGGCTAATGATTTCTGCGTTAAACTTGGTCGTCACCGTATCTGTCGTATCATCGGGGACGTTTTCAATAATTTCATTGACATCGTACACACTGGTAGACCGATTATTAATGGCTTGACTGATGACGTGGCTGGCTATTTTTTGCGTTTGTACTTCAGCATATTGTGTGTAGATTGGCGTTAGCTGTTTGTTGACCGTATAGAAAAATATCGCCACACCCACCAAAATGCTCGGGAGGACAAAGCGCAGTATGATTTTGCCATAATTATTTCTCTTTGGCCGTTTTTGATTAGTATAAAAACGCATAAAAACGCCTCCTACTTCACATTATGCGAAATAGGAGGCGTACATAACTAGCGTTCATTGAAATATTTTCTTCCATACCAACCGAGAATATCGCGAAGCATTTCTGGCATGATATATTCCTTCTTCGCTTCTTTTAGTATTGGATAGAAAAAGCCAAACGTGAACATATCAAGTGTTGCCAACGTATACGTCTCACCTGGCTCCACCAAACGGTTTCCCGCGAATAATTGTCCGTCATTGTTACGGTATAAGTGCTCATGTATCATGCTACCCATCAGTGTGCCACGAAAACCTAGGCCTTTTATAGGAAGTTTTGTCCACTTTGGATCAAGTGACTGCTCGTAGACCGTCAATAAATCAGTACCATCCAAATGAATAAGGCACGGATTGATCGGATGAGGTAATAAGGAGTGTAAATCCCCTTTTGTCACCCAACCTTTATCTAAACTACCAAGGAAAATTCCTGCGTTGAATAACGCGCAATCGGCATCCAGATACGTCAGTAACGCACGGCCAAAGAGCGAGGATAATGGACTGTCTCCTGTAAGACGCTGTGGTAAAGGTGAAGGATTGTAAAATACTGGCGCTTGTAACGTTTCCTCTCCTTTAACAAATAAGGAATTCACTTCTTCCATATCTTCTTCTGTCATTTCCATTAGCTGTGTTGGAAAAACTTCTGCTTTCATATGAACTACTTGACCTGTTATACGGTCTACATCTATTTGGACATGGCCGACATAATGACCGAACTTTTCTGCTGCCGCAAGTAGCGTGTCGTCAATCCACTCGCCATTTGGTAACAAATGATGCGTATGTGCGCCTAAAATAACATCGATCTCTAGGCATTGCGCAGCCAATAGACGATCTTCATTGATTCCTAAGTGAGAGAGACAAACGATGACATCGCATTGGGGACGCAAGTTTCGTGCCACCTCCTGCAACGCTGCGTGCGGTTCAGCTACGCTCCAGCCGAGTTGGTCATAAAAGGCGTAGTATGGCGCTGTGGCACCTATGACACCGATACGCACACCATCTGTGGTCTCAAATACTTTAGACATCTTCGCCCAGTATGGCAGCTTACCATCTAATTCTGTCAAATTGCAGAGCACTACATCAAATTTTGCATCTTCATATACTATATTCAGCGCTTCCTTAGACATGGTGATTCCTTCATTATTTCCAATTGTCACTGCGTCGTATCCTGCTTTATTTAATAATTCGATATTTCCCTTACCTTCTGTTCCTTCGGTAAACGGATGAGATCGGTCAATATGGTCTCCAATATCAAATAAAAAACAACACTCTCCATCGGCTTCAGCTTGTTGCTTGCGCTGCTGAAGAAAGTGATGGATTTGCGGCCAATTTTCGAAATGACTATGGATGTCATTCGTATGATAAATGTGAATCGTCTCTACCGTTTCTTCCATATTCGTCAACCCCAAATCCCCTCATAGATGGAACGTAGTCCAAAGACGAGTAAAATGATGCGTATGACTAAAACTAATGTATCGGATTTCATTTTGCTGTTTAAATGGGCTCCAAGCATGCCACCGAAATAGGCTCCTGGCACGACAGGAATCGTATAAAGCCACGGCACATGACCGAGTGAAATATGCGAAATCGAGTTGACGAGTGCGGATAAAAACACCATAAGCATCGATGTCGCGACCGCTACGTGCGGTGGGAACAAGAATAATAAAATCATAGCTGGCACGATCATCGTACCGCCACCGATTCCGAATAACCCCGACGTAAATCCGATGAATAATGCTAATAGGATGGCGAACCAAATCGGGTATCCATAAATATGCGTTTGACCTTGAGGGTCCGTAAATTTAATCTTTTTCCCATTGTCTACAAACCATCTAATCGGCTTTAAATATTTTCTCGTTAGTAACAGTGTAGATAAAACTATGAGCAATATGCCAAAATATAAATTAAATGATTGCAAACTTACGTTTTTATTAACCAACGCACCGAGTACGATACCTGGTATACTTGCAGTGAAAAATAGAAATGCACTGCGATAATCAATCGTCCTCACTTTCATATAGGATAGTGTCGATCCAAGTCCATTCGCAATCATCATAATGACCGACAAGCCAACTACACTTTGCGGAGTAATATCTGGAATCATTCCAAGATTTAATCCGACAAATAACGTGACAGGGACCAGAATTGTTCCGCCGCCAAGACCGGCAATCGAACCGATAATGCCGGAGGCCAAACCAATCAAGGCGAGTGCTACAAATTCCATTACTGTTCCCCCTCAAATAAATCCATCTGCTTGGTGAGAGGCTGACCGTATTCTATGTTGAGTAGTCCTGCAAATTGTTTGGCGTTCTTCGCTGCATGCTGACCGGAGTTATTATTAAAGATGACAAACACTTCTTCAGCCTGTTTCTCCAGATGTTTAACGATTTCACTCATACTCTCTAACTCTTTTTCATTATAATCATAGAGATAGCGAACTTTACGCCATGCTTTACTATCCCCCATCGTATTGACCCAACCTTTATCATTGCGCCCGTGGAGACGTAATAAAACTTTCTGGTCAGTCGCAATCGGAACTAGCGGCACACTTCCATCCCCTACTTGTGGCTCATCACAGACCACATGGATGACATGTAAACTCTTCAGAAAATTGAGTGTTTTCTCTCGATAAGCTGGAGAATACCATGTTTGATTACGAAATTCTACTGCAATTGGCAACGGCTGTAATTGCTCATGGACATAGCGAATGCGATCCACGTTTTCCTTCTTGCAATCAAACCAAGGTGGAAACTGCACAAGTACCATCGCAAGCTTTCCCGCCTCAACAAACGACGTCAGTGATAGCTTAAACAGCGAGAACATCTCTTCTTCAGAATCATACGGGATCTTCCCACGCTGATGACCCGTGATGCCCTGAAACGCTTTCACAACAAATTGGAAATTTGCAGGCGTTTCCTCGGTCCACTTATCCATTACTTTCTTAGATTGTATCGCATAAAACGTCGAATCCAACTCAACGATTGGAAAGTGTTTACTATAATCTATAAGTTTTTTATTCGCAACTGTATTCTCATTATATAGGCTTGGATGGTCTCCCCACCCTGTCAGGCCAACATGGATCATGAAAAGCCCTCCTCCTTTTATCTTTAGCTTAGTGTATCATATCTTATGTATTTTCGGAAAAATCGTACTCTCTAACTCGGTTTTAATATTTTCAATATTGAGCTTAATCATATTGATATCATTCCCAAATAAAAAAACGTCTCGAGAAATGATTCCCGAAACGCTACGTCTATAATTAACCTTGCCACGCGCTCATTCCACCGCGTACATTCGTTACCTTCACGAATCCTGCTTTTTTCAACTGGCCTGCCGCATTCGAACTGCGCATGCCGCTTTGACAGATCACAATAACTTCTTGATCTTTCTTCAACGTTCCCATTTTATTCGAAAGCACATTCAATGGGATATTCTTAAATTGCTTTATATGGCGTCCTTTATATTCAGCCGGTGAACGTACATCGATCAACTGGACGTTCTGATCTTTAAGTCTATCTTTTAATTGTTCAGTCGAAATTGTTTGCACACCTTTTGCAGGCTTCAATCGCCAAACTACTAAGCCGACGAGAAGTGTTATGATGATCCATCCCATATGTGGCGCCTCCTATTAGTGAGTCCATTCTATGATGACGAGAATGATACCCATCACCGCAAATGCTATGTTGCCTATACAAAAGCGCGGAAATAATTTCTTTTCCATATCTTCTGCTGATTGGATTGTGCAGCTTCGGTTGAATAACATCTGTTTGAATTTATTCATGCGTCCAGTGCAGCGTGAATACTTGCTGGATCAAAGCCAATAATCCATTTACCATTCAACTGTGTTTGTGGAACGCCCATCTGTCCTGTTATTTCCATCAGTCGCTCTCCCTCTGCGGGATTTGTAGAAACATTGATTGTTTCATAAGGTACATGGATTTCATCTAGATAATTCGTCATCATCGTGCAATAAGGACAAGTAGATGATACATATACGGTTGCTTTTTCAGACATGTAAAAAACTCCTTTCCGTTCGTTTGTATATGTATTATATACCCCTACAGGTATAAAATCAACAAATTGATTTAGCATTAGGATGGCATTTTTCTTTCATGAAATGCATTAAAACAGAAGTCTCTAAGCGTAAGTCGGATATTCGTGCGCTCAAGTCTCATGTCGATGTCCTACATACAGAAATGTCAGATGTGAAAAAGGAATAGTAACTGACTAATATGCGCTTGTCTTCTATTGAAGTACCCAGGACATTATGTACCAGCAAACTAGTTCCTTATCGAAAACACAAACCAAAACCCTCTCCTTACTCGAACAACTCCAATCAGATGTAGAATTCACCTTTCAAAAGACCACGATGAATGATTTAAAAACCAATCGCATAGAAACATATTCCATTAGCAAACACTTTATGGGCAAATAAAAAACAAGCGTGTCTGAATAGACATACTTGTTTTTTATCGTGATTCGGTTCGTTTTTTCATCTACATTATCTGCTCGCTGTGTTGACTCTATCTCCTACCAACTTATCCTTTGCCTCATTATACTGCTGCGCTAATTGTGCGACATAATCTTTTGTAGGTTGTACTTTATCAATGATACCGATTCCTTGACCACAGCCCCAAATATCTTTCCAAGCTTTTTGACCTGTATCTCCACCGAAATTCATTTTACTTGGATCACTTTCCGGCAAGTTATCCGGATCTAAACCCGAAGCTCGGATGGACGTAGCTAAATAATTCCCGTGTATTCCTGTGAAATAATTACTGTACACAATATCATCCGAAGTTGCGTCTAAGATTGCCTGTTTATATTCTTCAACTGCTCTCGCTTCTTCAGTGGCAATGAATGGCGACCCGATGTACGCAAAGTCTGCACCCATTGCTTCAGCTGCCAACACGCTTCCGCCTGTTGCTATAGAACCTCCAAGTGCTAGTGGTCCATCAAACCATTCACGAATTTCTTGAATGAGCGCAAATGGACTTTTCGGGCCCGCGTGCCCTCCTGCTCCTGCCGCTATCGCGATTAAACCATCTGCCCCTTTTTCAATAGCTTTCTTGGCGAACGTATTATTGATGACATCATGCAAAACGATTCCACCATAACTATGCGCAGCCTCATATACGTCTTCTCTCGCACCTAGAGATGTAATAATGATGGGAACTTTATACTTCACACACAGCGCCATATCTTCTTGCAATCTTTCATTGGACCGATGAACGATTTGGTTGATCGCAAATGGTGCAGCTGGTTTAGCAGGATTTTTCGCATTATAGTCTGCTAACGCTTCTGTAATCTCGATCAACCACTCTTCAAATTGTGCAATCGGTCTTGCGTTTAGAGATGGCATAGAACCGATTACTCCTGCTTTACACTGCTCAATCACTGTCTTAGGATTACTAATAATGAACATCGGGGAGGCAATCACTGGAAGACTCATACTCTTTTTTAATTCTACTACATTCATCATACACACTCTCCTTTTATCGTAAGCGCTTTCAAAATGTGTTCAGTGTATTTCTGTGAAGAACGTACAGACTCTACTCTTCAAAACTACCAAATCACCAACACATGTATATACATGTATTTTACTTGATTTTTTTGAGTTGTCAATCAATTTATGAATGAAGATTCATTTTTATGTCGATGAACGTTTAACTTCGTCTATCACTCTCTGTAATGCGCCCAATTTATCCAGTAAATCCATATACTCTGCTTTACCGATAGATCCTTCAATTTGTTCCTGTACTTGTATCCAAATAGGCGTAGCATCATTTAATTTTTCGTAGCCTAATTTTGTTATCGTGACCACTTTTGTTCTCGTATCCTGTTCTGCTCTATTGATTTGTACATATCCGGCTTCGTTTAATATATTCAAATTACGCGTAACGGTCGTTTGATCCAGCAACATCATCTCGCCTAATTTACTAATCGAAATATCGGGCGATGTATAAATATTGCCGAGCATATAATATTGGGTGATCTTCAATCCAGTAGGTTTCAACAGATGATTGTATAACTGCGTAAGTGAACCTGATACCGTACGAAGATTAGCACTGGCACACACGTCAATAATATAATTGGCTTGCTCCTGATCTAAATCTTTTTTCATGATGTCCACCCTTCCATTGAAATGAAAATAGCTAATTTTTTAACGATCCTTGACAGTTTATCCTATTCTATACTAGTGTACATGTACGCGTATTAATTTTAAAGTTGGATTTCTAGATGTACTTAGAAGTATGCTTCAAATATATGTATATACATGTAGTAGAAGTATATCATGGAAATGGAGGTTGAAAAGATGATGAAAGAACTTAATTTATTGGACAGTATTGACTTGGAACAGACACTGATCGGTGCATTGGGAATTACCTTTATAGAATTGGATCCTGACAAAGTTGTCTGTGAAATGCCAGTAGGACCAAAAACAGTTCAACCTATGGGATTACTGCATGGAGGTGCTTCCGTAGCACTTGCTGAAACAGCTGCCAGCATTGCGGCTGCTCTAAACCTAAATCCCAAGACGCACTATCCAGTAGGACTGGAAATCAATGCGAATCATATACGAGGTAAAAAAGATGGCGTTGTTACCGCTACCGCTGTTCCTTTCCACAAAGGACGCACATCGATGGTTTGGGATATCCAGATCACAGATGAAGAAGGGAAATTAATCAGTATTTCTAGATGCACGATTGCTGTTGTGGAGAAAAGATAAGGTACACCACAAAACATGTAAACCGCAATAGACTATTTATACACAAGAAAAAACCCTGCCGCATCATGTAGATACGAACAGGGTTTTGTTGTTTTATCCGATTGAACCTTCCATCTCGAACTTGATCAAACGGTTCATCTCTACCGCATATTCCATCGGTAGTTCTTTTGTGAATGGCTCGATGAAGCCCATAACGATCATTTCTGTCGCTTCCAATTCAGGAATACCGCGGCTCATCAAATAGAAGAGCTGCTCCTCGGAAACTTTTGATACTTTTGCTTCGTGTTCCAATGAAATATTGTTATTCAAGATTTCATTGTACGGAATTGTATCAGAAGTAGATAACTTATCCATGATCAACGTGTCACACTCAATGTTGGCACGAGCTCCGTCCGCGTTACGTCCGAAGTGAACAACTCCGCGATACGTTACTTTTCCGCCGTGTTGAGAGATTGATTTTGAAACAATAGTAGAAGACGTGTTAGGTGCCAAGTGCATCATTTTCGCTCCGGCATCCTGGTGCTGTCCTTTACCTGCTAATGCGATGGATAGAGTCAGACCACGTGAGCCTTCGCCTTTTAGAAGAACTGCAGGGTACTTCATCGTCAATTTCGAACCAATGTTGCCATCAATCCATTCCATTGTCGCATTTTCTTCACATACTGCACGCTTCGTTACCAAGTTGTAGACGTTGTTCGCCCAGTTTTGGATCGTCGTGTAACGGCAATATGCATCTTTTTTAATGATAATTTCAACAACCGCACTGTGTAGTGAGTTTGTTGTGTAAACAGGTGCTGTACAACCTTCTACGTAGTGAACGCTTGCGCCTTCGTCTACGATGATTAACGTACGCTCAAACTGTCCCATATTTTCTGAGTTAATACGGAAATATGCTTGTAGCGGTGTTTCTACTGTTACACCAGGTGGTACATAGATAAATGATCCACCAGACCATACAGCAGAGTTTAATGCTGAGAACTTATTGTCTGAGTTCGGAATGACCGTACCCCAATATTTTTTGAACAATTCTTCGTTTTCACGAAGTGCAGAATCTGTGTCTTTAAAGACAATACCTAGATCTGTTAGTTCTTCTTTCATATTGTGGTAAACCACTTCAGATTCATACTGTGCAGATACACCCGCCAAGTATTTTTGTTCTGCTTCAGGAATACCGAGTTTATCAAACGTACGCTTGATTTCTTCTGGCACTTCATCCCATGAAGTTTCCGTTGCTTCAGAAGGTTTAACGTAGTACGTGATTTCATCAAAGTTCAATGAATTCAAGTCGCCACCCCACTGCGGCATAGGCTTACTGTAGAAAATCTCCAAGGATTTCAAACGATAATCCAACATCCACTGTGGTTCTTCCTTCATACTAGAAATTTCTTCAACAATTTCACGTGTTAATCCACGTTCTGAACGGAACACGGAAACGTCTTTATCATGGAAACCATATTTGTAATCGCCGATTTCCGGCATTTGTTTTGCCATTATTATTCCTCCGTTCCATACTTGCTCGTACTATGGCCAAGGTCATTGCGACTCGCCAGAGACTCCCTTTTCCATCGCCTTCCAGCTCAATGTTGCACATTTAATTCGGGCAGGGAATTGCGCGACACCCGAAAGTGCTTCAAGGTCATCGAGCTCAATCGACTCGTCCAAATCTTTGCCTAACATCATATCTGAAAATGAATGAGCTAACTTCACTGCCTCTTCTGTTGTCATACCTTTGATCATCTGTGTCATCATGGAAGCGGATGCCATAGAAATAGAACATCCTTCTCCTTCAAAATTGACGTCTTTTACGATGTCATCTTCTACGTTCATCGTTAATCGGATGACATCACCACAAGTTGGATTGTTCATGTCGATCGTGACATTTCCATTTTCCAAGACACCTTTGTTTTTCGGATGTTTATAATGCTCCATGATTACAGAACGATAAAGTTGATCTAGTTTATTAGTAGACATCGTTAAAATACTCCTTTGTTGTGCGAAGTCCTTCCACGAGGCGATCTACGTCATCAGTGGTGTTGTAAAGATAGAAGCTAGCACGCGCTGTTGAAGAAACTTGTAGCCATTTCATCAATGGTTGTGCACAATGGTGACCGGCACGAACAGCTATACCATTCATATCAAGTACAGTTGCAACATCGTGAGGATGGACGTCATCCAAGTTAAATGTGACCAACCCTGCGCGCTTGTCGGGATCTCTTGGACCATAAATGGTCAAGCCGTCGATTTCAGACATTTTATCCATAGCATAACCAGCTAGTTCGTGTTCATGCTGTTCGATTGCGTCCAAACCGATTTCTTCCAAGAAGTCGATGGCTGCACCGAGTCCAATAGCTCCTGCAATAATAGGTGTGCCGCCTTCAAATTTCCAAGGCAACTCTTTCCATGTGGATTCATATAGTCCGACAAAATCAATCATCTCGCCGCCGAATTCAATGGGTTCCATATTATTGAGTAAATCCTTTTTACCGTAGAGGACTCCGATACCGGTAGGTCCACACATTTTGTGTCCGGAAAATGCAAGGAAGTCGCAATCTATATTCTGTACATCAATTTTCAAATGTGGAGCTGCTTGTGCAGCATCTACACACATTACTGCCCCATGTTGATGGGCAATTTTTGTGATTTCTTCAATCGGATTCATCGTGCCGAGAACGTTGGAAACATACATGATGGAAACGATTTTCGTTTTGTCTGTAATGGTTTCCCGTACTTTATCAAGTGATAACGTACCGTCTTCTTCTAAATCGATATACTTTAACACTGCGCCAGTTTCTTTAGCGAGCTGCTGCCACGGAATAATATTGGAGTGGTGCTCCATATGAGTAATGACGATCTCGTCACCTTCCGAGACATTGGCACGGCCATAACTTTGCGCAACGGTGTTAATAGCTGTTGTTGTACCACGCATGAAGATCACTTCTTGCGTGGATTTGGCATTAATGAATTTACGAACTTTCTCACGAGCACCTTCATAACCATCAGTCGCACGATTTCCAAGCGTATGCACACCACGGTGAACGTTGGAGTTATCAAAGCGATAATAGCGATCTAGTGCCTCAATTACTTGAACAGGCTTTTGTGAAGTGGCAGCGCTATCCAAGTAAACTAGAGGATGTCCATTGATTTCTTGGTCTAATATAGGGAAATGATTGCGGATGTCTTTGCTGAGCATTAGCGCACTTTCCTTTCAATAACCTCCGTCAATTGTTTTCTAACTCCTGCGATTGGCAATTTGCTAACAACTGGAGCTAAGAAACCATGAATGATGAGGCGTTCTGCTTCTTCTTGTGAAATACCACGGCTCATTAGATAGAACATTTGAAGTGGATCTACACGTCCTACTGAAGCTGCGTGACCTGCTGTTACATCATTTTCATCGATAAGCAAAATCGGGTTCGCGTCTCCACGTCCTCTTTCGCCTAGCATGAGAATACGGGACTCTTGCACTGCGTTTGAACGAGTTGCACCTTTAGCAATACGTCCAATTCCGTTAAAGATAGCAGTAGAGTTTTCTTTCATTACACCGTGCTTCAAGATGAAACCGTCTGTATCAAGTCCCCAGTGCACGATTTCAGAAGTAAAGTTTTGTTTCTGGCTACCGCGTCCAACCACTACGGATTTCATATCACTAGATGAGCCGTCTCCGACTAAATGCGTGATGTTTTCAGAAATCGTATTGCTGTCGTTCATTAGACCAAGCGCCCACTCAATGCGTGCGTGAGGTCCAGTAACACCGCGACGGTTGACATAAGTTGTCATACCTTCTGCTAATACGTCGACTGATCCGTAGACAATTTTCGCATTCGCCATAGCAAATACTTCAGATACAATGTTCGCTTGAGTTTCTGCATGCTCTACTGTCGAAAGATAGCTTTCAACGTATGTTACTTGACTGTTTTCTTCTGCGACAAGTACTACGTGGTTAAATAATGATGCTTCTTCGTTAGAATGAATGAAAAGTACTTGTAGTGGATCTTCGATTACTACGTTTTTAGGTACGTAGACAAATACTCCACCGTTGATCAGGGCAGCGTGAAGAGCTGTTAATTTATGCTCATCCACTTTGACACCGTCAGTCATCAAGTATTTCTGCAGCAATTCACTGTGCTCGCGTGATGCCGTAAAGATATCCGTCATAATAACGCCTTGTGACTTCAAATCTTCCGACAACGAAAGGTATGCAGGTGTGTTATTGTGCTGCACGTAAATATTTTGTTGTTGTTCGTCATCGATCAATGCTTTCGCTTCAGTCGGTAATTCTTCCAACCCAGCGAAGATCGAGCTTTCAACTGTATGTGAAGGGAATTCCGTGAAATTCCACTTTGTAATTTTAGTTTTATCTGGTTTTGGCATTTCGAGCACTTCAGCTTTCGCTAGAGCATTCGAACGAAAATCTGCCATCCAAGCAGCTTCCTCCACTTTTGCGGAATAAGAGCGGACGTCTTGTTCGGTCAATGCCAATGTTGTTTCAACCGTCATTTTGAGTCGTCCCCTTTCTTATGCTTCTTGTCCAACAGTTTCGTCTTCAATACCTAGTTCTTCTTTAATCCAGTCGTATCCTTCAACTTCAAGTTTCTTAGCTAATTCAGAACCACCCGTTTTAACGATCTTACCTTGCATGATGATATGCACTTTATCTGGCTCGATGTAATCCAACAAGCGCTGGTAGTGAGTGATAATTAAGCAACCGAAGCCTTCGCCGCGCATTTGGTTGATTCCGTTAGAAACAATTTTCAATGCGTCGATATCTAGACCCGAGTCAATCTCGTCAAGTACTGCAAATTTTGGCTTCAACATCATTAACTGGAGAATTTCATTACGCTTTTTCTCTCCACCTGAGAAACCTTCGTTCAAATAACGAGTTGCCATATCTTCTTCCATTTCAAGAACTTCCATCTTGTTATCCATTTCACGAATGAATTTCATCAAAGAAATTTCATCGCCTTCTTCACGACGTGCGTTTACTCCAGAACGTAGGAAATCCGCATTCGTTACGCCAGTAATTTCACTTGGATATTGCATCGCTAGGAATAGACCAGCTCTCGCACGCTCATCTACTTCCATTGCTAATACGTCTTCTCCATCGAGTAAGATCGATCCAGAAGTTACTTCATATTTCGGGTGACCCATGATTGCTGCTGCAAGCGTAGATTTCCCCGTACCATTGGGACCCATAATTGCATGGATCTCATTTGTATTTATTGTTAAGGTAACACCCTTTAAGATTTCTTTGTCCTCAATTCGGACATGAAGATCTTTAATTTCCAAAATTGCCATTCCAATACCTCCAGTATAATCGCGTTGAATGGTTATGATCCATTCTCTATTTAGTATCATTCTAATCTTAACCCATATTCGAGTTGGTTGCAAATCTTTAAGAATCATTACACATATTGGCTAATTCCATTGCTACTACAAGGCTAGGTATATTTTTCAAGATATTTGTTTTTCATTTGACAACTAGCGAGTGAGAATCAACCAGAGCTTAGTACATAAGAATTAGACAGCAAAAAAGCCGGTCAAGTAACCGACTTTACTACTACTCTATATTTTTTTAGTGAAACGGTCGACGATCATCGCAAGCGCACCGTCACCCGTTACGTTCGTTGCTGTTCCGAAACTATCTTGTGCTAAATAGAGCGCAATCATCAATGCTACCATGCCGTCAGTGAATCCTAGCATAGTCGTAAGGAGTCCCGTTGCCGCGACAACTGCCCCACCCGGTACACCAGGAGCCGCAATCATCGTGACACCTAGCATGAAGATGAATTGCAGGTATGCAGCAAAACTAACATCTAAACCGTTCATCAGCATAACTCCGATTGAACAAGAGACGATGGTAATCGTACTGCCTGACAAGTGGATCGTTGCAAATAACGGCACCGCAAAGTTCGTTACGCGTTCTGAAGCACCCGTCTTTTTCGCCTGACGAAGCGTAACCGGAATCGATGCCGCTGAAGACTGCGTTCCGATTGCTGTCAAATACGCAGGTAACATTGTTTTCATTAGCACGAAAGGATTACGTTTGTTCAATGAACCTGCCACAGTGTACTGGAATGTCAGCATAATCAAGTGAAGAATAATGATCATGACGAAAACAAATACAAAGACAGAAAGTACATTCGCCACTTCGCCTGTATACGTCATATTCAGGAAGATCCCGAAAATATGAAATGGTAATAACGGAATAATTACAACAGAAATAACTTTATCGATAATTAAATTAAACTCATCGAAGAACGACATCATCGTCTTCCCTTTAATCGCTGCCATCCCGATTCCAAGTAGAAATGCCATTAGCAACGCGGTCATGATTCCCATCATCGGATCCATTTCCATTTCGAAGAACGCCACTCCCGCTTCACGCGCACCTTCTGCAATATCCGCCTTCGTCGTTGGATGAATGAAGTTCGGTAAAATATTTGTTGCTGCAAAATACGCAAGCAATCCTGCAATAACCGTAGAGCCATACGCAAAAGCAGCAGACATTCCAAGTAATTTCCCTGAACCTGCCCCAAGCTTTGCAATACTCGGTGCGATAAATGCGATGATGATCAGCGGAACAATAAAGTTCAAGAATCCACCGAACAACATATTAAAAGTGGCCGCTAAACGAACGAACCAGAGTGCGAACCCTTCGTGGATCATCGGCAATAGTAAGCCAAGCCCGATCGCTAACCCAATGGCGATCAAAATTCGCCAAATGAGTCCTAATTTAAACTTCACAATACGTCCTCCTCAAATACACATATGTATTACTCAAACAAAACTAACTTTATCACAAGTCGAAAGAATAAAGAAGATTTTGTTTGGATTTTCTTAATATTTTTCTTGTGTGTTGGGGGGTGGGGTGGATTGTCTGGGGGATGGAGAGGATAGCTTTGCGTGTTGAGCGGTTTGCGTATGGTGTTGAGTGGATAGCGCAGCGGATTGAGCGGTTCACGCGGGGTGTTGAGCGGATAGCGCAGCGGATTGAGCGGTTCACGCGGGGTGTTGAGCGGATAGCGCAGCGGATTGAGCGGTTCACGCGCGGGGTTGAGCGGATAGCGCAGCGGATTGAGCGGTTCACGCGGGGTGTTGAGCGGATAGCGCAAATCATTGGGCGAGCCGCGCACTGCATAGGAGCGGACGCCCCAACACTTTGAGCGCTCCAAACAGCGTGTTGAGCGGATAGCTCAGCGTATTGAGCGGATTGCACAGCACATTGAGCACTCCGCCCACCCCATAGAGCGGATTGCCCACAACATTGAGCGGATAACTCCAAACATTGAGCAACCAAACCACTCCACCCACCATTCATCCAAATAAAAAAGCCGGCAGCTACATTAGCTACCGACCCTCACCTTATTATTGTACGGGAACGACTGATCCAGACCATTCATTCAAGATGAATTCTTGAATTTGCTCTGAACTCAATACTTCTACCAATGCTTTGGTTGCATCGCTGTCTTCGTTACCGCCCTTTACAGCAATTACGTTAACATATGGAGACTCTTTATCTTCCAATGCGATTGAATCTTCCATTGGGTTCAACCCTGCATCGATAGCGAAGTTGGAGTTAATTAATAATGCGTCGCCTTCATCGTTATTATACAACTGTGGCATTAACGCTGCTTCGTAGTTCGCATCAAACTCCAAGTTCTTTGGATTTTCTACGATATCGCCTACTTCAGCTTTCACTTTTTCCACGTCATCCGCCAGCTTGATCAATCCTTTTTCTTCAAGCATAGCAAGTACACGACCGTGATCTGCAACAGAGTTACTGATTAAGATCGTCGCGCCGTCGGGTAATTCTTCCAATGAGTCATATTTCTTAGAGTACACACCGATTGGCTCGATGTGGATGGCGCCTGCATTGACGAAGTCATAACCGAAATCGGCAATTTGGCTCTCTAGATAAGGAATGTGTTGGAAATAGTTCGCATCCAGTGTACCTTCGTCCAAATCTTTGTTTGGTAGTACATAATCTGTGTAACTCTCGATTGTTAAATCATAGCCTTTTTCAGCTAATAATGGCTTAGCTTCTTCCAAAATCACAGCGTGTGGTGTGTTAGATGCACCGACTACTAACGATGTCTTCTCGCCTTTTTCTGCTCCATCTACATCAGGTGCTGCATTATCTTTAGTACCTTCGTCTTTCGATCCGCAAGCTGCCAGTGCAAGCACTAGTACTGCTGCGAATAGACCGAATAAAAACTTCTTCATATCCACATTTCTCCCTCTCCATTATGGAATATTTCTATGGTTAACAGGTCTCCCTGAAAATCCTATTATCGCTTGTCCAAACGTTTTGCAATGAAATCACCAATGAATTGAATGATAAACACGATAATCAATACCAAAATCGTTGCCATTATGGTTACATCTTCGCGACTGCGTTGGAACCCTTCCAAATACGCTAGCGTACCTAGACCACCTGCACCGATCACTCCTGCCATTGCCGTATATCCGACAAGCGCAATCGAGGTTACCGTAATTCCAGAGACTAGTGCCGGCATGGATTCAGGTAACAATACTTTAAAAATGATCGTTGACGTTTTAGCCCCCATTGAGCGCGCTGCTTCGATAACCCCTTTATCGATTTCCTGCAATGCAATCAACACCATACGGCCATAAAATGGGGCGGCGCCGATAATTAATGCGGGCAATGCGGCATTCGGTCCACGCATACTGTCGAATAATAACTTCGTAAAAGGAATCAATAAAATAATCAAAATGATAAATGGAATCGATCGGAATATATTCACGAATGCTCCTGTAATGACATTGGTGATTTTATTCGCCCATAACTGACCAGGACTTGTTAAAAACAACAACAGACCAAGTGCGATACCGAAGACAAATGTAAAGAACGTTGAGTAGGCAGACATATAAAGCGTCTCGCCCGTTGCTTGCCACATTTTATCCCAATCAACATTCGGGAACCATTGCTCAATCATGTACCAGCACCTCCGTCTTTACTTCATTAGCATCCAAGAAGTTGAGGGCTTCATCAATTACCGCCGTGTCCCCTACCAATTGAAGTACCAGTGTGCCATATGCACCGTCACGCGTAGTCGAAATATTTCCTTGCACGATGTTGACATCAATCGGGAATTTACGAATCAACTCAGCAAGCACCGGCTGCTCCGTACGCTCTCCGATGAAAGCCAATTTCACTAGCTTTCCCTGCGGTACTTCTTCTTGCAGATGGGCCATCGCGGCATCCGTATCGCCTGTATCGGTCACCTGCGAAATGAAACGCTTCGTAATATCCGCTTGAGGGGATTGGAAGACATCCAGTACATTGCCCGCTTCCACGACTTGTCCGGCTTCCATGACCGCCACGCGATGACAGATTTTTCGGATTACGTGCATTTCATGCGTAATCAAAACGATTGTTAATCCAAGACGTTCATTAATATCCGTCAATAAATCCAGAATCGCATTCGTCGTCTCGGGATCGAGTGCGGAAGTTGCTTCATCACAAAGTAATACTTCGGGATCATTTGCAAGCGCACGCGCAATGCCAACACGTTGCTTCTGACCACCTGATAACTGTGATGGATACGCCTGCTCACGGCCTGTCAGTCCAACGAGATCAATCAATTCTTTCACTTTTTGCTTACGTGCCGATTTCTTCACGCCAGCAATTTCAAGAGGAAACATAATATTCTCTTCTACTGTTCTTGACCACAGTAAGTTAAAGTGCTGGAAAATCATACTGATTTTCTGACGCGCATTGCGAAGGCCAGCACCTTTCAATGTCGTCATTTCTTGTCCGTGAATCATAATACTACCGGACGTAGGTGTTTCAAGACCGTTCAATAGTCGAATTAATGTACTTTTCCCTGCCCCACTATATCCGATGACGCCGAAAATTTCTCCCTCTTCGATGGCTAATGTCACATCATCTACTGCGACAATTTCTGAACGGTTCAATTGGAATCTTTTATGAACGTTTGTTAGTTGAATCATTTTCCGCACCACCTTTATTAAGTCTTTTCATTATGTGTTTTAGAAAGCTACACGGCGCTCTCCGCTTTTGTTTCATCCAGCTGCAGATGCCAGCTCCTCGGGTCGTTTCAGACTTTCCAAAAAGGCAAAGTGCGCCTTTGTGGGAAGTCTTCCAACGCCTGTCGAGCCTACACGGCGCTTTCCGCTTTAGAATAAAAAAAGCCTTCCTGCAGACAAGCAGAAAGGCCGAACGTATGTAGTTATGTACGTTACCATTTCTCTCATCTATCAAAGCGTTAGGCTTTGAGTGAATTGGCACCATTTCACAAACGTGACGGTTGCCGGGCTTCATAGGGCACTTCCCTCCACCGCTCTTTATAAGAGTTACGTATTCAATTGATTAACTACTTATACCATACTTTTATATCTATTGTCAACTGAGCTTCTCTAGCAAGTACGGGACGGATTGAAAGGCGTAAATCTTTTCTAAAGGCTGTCCTTTGCGCTGAATGAGTAAACAAGGGACACTTTCCACCTCATATTCTATTGCGATTTCCTGCACGTAATTCAAGTCTGCCTTTCCAATCGGTAATTTCGGACACATTGTCTCGATCACCGTGAGCATTTTTGAAGCGACTGCACACGTTCCGCACATCGGTGTATATAAATAAAAAGCGGCTACTTGCTCTGCCGCCTGTGCGCGTTGCCAGTCTTCAATTGTCCAATTATTCATGTGGTCCACCTGCCAAGTATTTGGAATGTACTTTAAAATTGGCGGCAGCTAAAATGCTAGCCAATAGTTTAATGGGCGTCGTTTCTACTTCGCGGTAGAGACGATCGGTATATAAATGTCTCGCTTCTGGATACAGTTGTTTGAACAGCTTACGAATGGACTCACCTGACGCGTCCGCATCCATAAAGACGAACAGGTCTTGCTGCTCGTATGGTTCAAGCAGTTCCTCAATATGATACGCACTGATGGTGCCATTCGTACAAAGAATCTCTACAGGCTCTGCAAGGATTGGCACTAGCCGCTTACGATCCGAACCGCCTTCTACAATGAGAACTTTCGGGTCCATCCTGTTTCCTCCTAGCGTGTAAAAAAGCGCTGGGACGTGCCAGCGCTTTTTCTTTTAGAATATTATTCAGCTGTCATTTCTTCGTACTGCTCAGCTGTCATTAACTCATCCAATTCAGCTTTGTTATCGATTTCAACTACTACCATCCATGCACCTTCGTATGGAGATTCGTTAACCAATTCCGGGCTATCTTCAAGGTTTTCGTTCACTTCTACAACTTTACCAGTTAGTGGAGCGTACAATTCAGAAACCGTTTTCACTGATTCAACGCTTCCGAAAGGCTCATCTGATTTCAATTGATCGCCCACTTGTGGCAGTTCAACGAATACGATATCCCCTAGTTCAGACTGTGCGAAATGTGTGATTCCGATACGGTATTTACCGTCTTCTTCTTTTACCCATTCGTGCTCTTCTGAATAACGTAAATCTTTTGGTGTGCTCATGTCGTTACCTCCAAAAATATAATAGTTTATCTACCCTTAGTTTGCCATAGTTCCCGCATAAAGACAAGATTCTAGATCACTTCTTCCACGTTTCTGTGAACGTTGTTTCATTAAATCCAACGGTCACTTTTTGGTTATCAGAAACGATTGGGCGTTTGATGAGCATTCCGTCTGAAGCGAGGAGCGCGATCTTTTCATCGTCCGTCATGGTTGGTAGTTTGTCTTTTAAGTTAAGCTCACGATATTTCTTACCGCTTGTGTTGAAAAACTTTTTCATTTCGAGTCCGGAGTTCGCGATCATGTTGCGTAGTTCGTCTTCGCTTGGAGGTTGTTCGGCGATGTTCTTGTCTTCGAATGAAATCCCTTCGTCCGTAAGCCATTTCTTCGCTTTGCGGCACGTGGTACATTTTGGATAGCCGTAGTATGTCATAGTCATAATTGTCAATCCCTCCTTTTTTTCAGTATAGCAAATTAAGGGGGGCGGTGCTAACTTAGCGGCGTTTGATTGCTGTTGTGTTTGTGCTTTTAGAGGCTGTCAATCTGTTGGGATTGGGGATTGGCGCTTCGGAGGGGACGCATTTCCTGGAGGATCAGCGAGAGCCGTAGCGAAGGACGGCTTTTGCGAGTAAAAGCGCAGCGTTAGGAGCATGTGCTTTCATAGACTGCCTTGAGTAAGCCACGCCCTCAGGAAAGCGTCCCCAGCTGGAGCTTCAATCCCCTCGCACTCTCTATCTATATTCACCACTCTAACGCATTTGTTCTTGAACTACCTCTCCAATTCTCCCAAAACAAAAACGCCCCACATAGGAGGCGTTTTGTCTAAGTTATGATTAAACAATATACTTCTCTGCTTCGATCAGCTTCTCAGCCGCTTCACGCTTCTTCGCAATCAAGTTATATGGATTATTACGAGTCAACTTACGCAACGCAGAAATCATCATGCGTTGGTTGTCACCGTCGACCGCTGCAAGCAATGTCTCTTTTGCTGCCGCTTCGATACGTCCGAACGCTTCTTGACAGAAGATTTGTGTATAGAGAAGCTTTTGGTTCTCTTTCTCTTCACCATTCTTATTGATCGCCTTCTCCGTACGAAGTAATGCAGACTCCATACCGAATAGATCATTCGCAATATCCGCGATGTTCACAAGAATTTCCTGCTCCTGATCCAATTTCGTGCCGTAACGCTGTGCTGCAAGTCCCGCAACCAAGATACCGATCTTCTTCGCGTTCTTCACAAGCGCCTTCTCTTGAGCCAATGCTTCGTCGCCCACTTCTTCTGGCATAAGCATTAACAACTCTTCCTGCAATGCTTGTGCTTGTTGAAGCAATGGCAATTCGCCTTTCATTGCTTTCTTCAAGAACGTGCCTGGAACGATCATACGGTTGATTTCATTCGTTCCTTCAAAGATACGGTTAATACGGGAGTCACGGTAGATACGCTCTACTTCGTACTCAGCCATGAAGCCGTAACCGCCGTGAATTTGAACGGCTTCGTCCGAAATATAATCCAACACTTCTGAACCTACTACTTTATTGATCGAACATTCAATTGCGTATTCAGCAATGGAAGCCGCCACTTTCGCGCCGTCTTTTTGCTCTTCAGGGCTCATCGCCGCGTTACGCTCTTCGAAGTACCCAACCGTACGATAGATCAAGCTTTCTGTTGCGTACAACTTAGAAGCCATCGTACCAAACTTTTCTTTCGTTAAGTTGAATGAAGAAATCGGTGTGTCAAACTGCTTACGCTGATTCGCGTATTTGATAGCCAATTCAAGTGCACGCTTTGATCCGCCAATCGTACCTACTCCAAGTTTGTAACGACCGATGTTTAAGATGTTGAACGCGATCACGTGTCCGCGGCCAATTTCACCTAATAAGTTTTCAACAGGTACTTGTGCGTCTTCTAGAATCAACGTACGTGTAGAAGATGATTTGATACCCATTTTCTTCTCTTCCGGTCCTACTGAAACGCCTGGATATTCTTTTTCTACGATAAATGCCGTGAATTTGTCGCCATCTACTTTTGCGTATACTACGAATACATCAGCAAATGCAGAGTTCGTGATCCACTGTTTTTCACCGTTTAGTACATAGTGTGTACCTGCAGCATTTAATTTAGCAGTGGTCTTCGCGCCTAATGCGTCTGACCCTGAGCTTGGCTCTGTCAATGCATAAGCGGAGATTTTCGCTCCACTTGCAGAGTTCGGCAAATACTTCATTTTTTGCTCATGGTTACCGAATAATACAATCGGCAATGTACCAATCCCTACGTGCGCACCGTGTGTAATCGAGAAGCCTCCTGCTACGGATAATTTTTCAGCAATCAATGCGGATGAAATTTTATCCAGTGCAAGACCTTCATACTCTTCTGGAATATCTGCCGCTAGAAGACCTAGATCTCCAGCTTTCTTCAGCAATGTGACAGAGTTTTCAAATTCATGGTTCTCCAGCTTTTCAATCAACGGTGTTACGTCATTTTTCACATACTCTTCCGTTGTTTTGGCGATCATCTTTTGCTCATCTGTGAAATCCTCTGGCGTGAATACGCGACTAGCGTCCATGTCCTCAGTTAAAAATGCTCCACCTTTTACGAAATCTGTCATAGTAGTTCCCTCCATAGCTTTAGTCATATAACTTCCCCCAATTGTTTGTCTGTTTTATTTTTATAGAACTTCGAACACTCCGGCTGCTCCCATTCCGCCACCGATACACATCGTGACGACACCGTACTTTTTGCCTTGGCGTTTCAATTCATTAATCAATTTCAAAGTCAAAATAGTTCCTGTCGCACCTAGTGGATGACCTGATGAAATAGCTCCCCCATTGACGTTCACTTTCTCCGGATCCAATCCAAGTTCGCGAATAACTGCGAGTGACTGAGAGGCAAATGCTTCATTGAGCTCGAAAAGATCGATGTCTTCAATAGATAGACCTGCAAGTTTCAACGCTTTAGGCACAGCCACAATCGGTCCAACCCCCATCACTTCCGGTGGCACGCCGCCTACTGCGAAAGAAAGGAATTTTGCCATTGGCTGTAATCCACGCTCTTCAGCTACTTCTCTATCCATTAATAAAACCATTCCTGCACCGTCGGATGTTTGTGACGCGTTACCGGCTGTTACGGAACCTTGCGCTGCGAATGCTGGACGTAATTTCCCGAGTATTTCAGACGTCGTACCAGGACGTACGCCTTCATCCATTTCGAATAAAACCGTTTTTTCTTGATACTTGCCGTCCTCATTGACAAAACGTCTCGTTACTTCAACTGGTACAATCTCATCGACAAATTTATCTTCTTTAATCGCCGCTTCGGTACGTTTATGTGATTCCACTGCGAACGCATCCTGATCTTCACGGGAGATACCGTATTTCTGCGCCACTTGCTCCGCTGTATGCCCCATTCCCATATAGTATTCCGGTGCGTCTTCCGCCAGTTTATAGTTCGGACGAATCGTATTCCCCATCATCGGAACCATGCTCATCGATTCAACACCACCCGCTAAAACTGCTTCGGAGTGACCCAGCATGATGCGTTCTGCCGCATAAGCGATCGACTGCAAACCGGATGAACAAAAGCGGTTGACCGTTACGGCAGGTGTCGTATCCGGTAACCCTGCCAATGCCCCGATGTTACGTGCGACGTTCATTCCTTGTTCCGCTTCAGGCATGGCACAACCGATGATCAAGTCATCGATCGGCCCATCATAATTCCCCGCACGTTTTAATGTTTCCTTTATAGTCAACGCCCCAAGATCATCCGGACGGACAGTTGCCAAAGAACCTTTTCCTGCTTTTCCAATCGGTGTTCGAGCACCGGCTACAATGACTGCTTCGCGCATTCTGTTTCCTCCTTTAGCTATCTTTCATCAGTTACGTAACGGCTTACCCTTGACTAGCATATGCTGCATACGCTGTTGTGATTTCGGTTCTGCCACTAAACTTAAAAATGCTTCGCGTTCTAAATCAAGTAAGTATTGCTCATCGACACGTGTACCATATGGAATCTTTCCGCCAGACAGTACGTATGCGAGTTTCTTCGCAATTTTTAAATCATGTTCGCTAATGAATCCAGAACTGAACATCCCTTCAGCTGCAAGTAATAACGTCGCATAACCTGAGTCGCCAGTTACAGGCACTTTCGCTCTCTTCGGTGCTACATAGCCCGCTTCGAATAATGACAAAGCAGCTTGCTTCGCGTCGTAGATTAGATGATCCGGATTGACACTAACGCCGTCTGCAAAGTCGAGGAAGTTGTTCTCTCTTGCTTCTTCAGCAGATGTCGACGTTTTCGCCATGGCGATCGATTCGAATACTTTATTCGCAATATGTTGATAATCAGTAGGTACACCATTTGGCAAACCTTTTAGATGCTTCTGATACAAGTTGACGTTTCCGCCACCACCTGGAATCAAGCCTACCCCTACTTCAACGAGTCCCATATACGTTTCCATAGATGCCTGAATATGTGCAGCTGGAAGACAAACTTCTGCTCCGCCACCTAGCGTCATCTGAAATGGTGCCGCAACAACCGGCTTGCCACTATATTTAATCTTCAACATCGCGTTCTGGAAAGAGCGGATGACAAAGTCGAGTTCAAAGATATTATCATCTTGTGCTTCCATTAAAATCATGCCAAGGTTCGCACCGACACAGAAGTTTTTGCCCTGATTCCCGATTACAAGTCCTTTGAAGTTCTGCTCCACTTCATCTACTGCGAAGTTGATCATCTGAATGATGTCCAAACCGATTGCATTTGACTGTGAATGGAATTCCAGTAAAGCTATGCCATCTCCAAGGTCAATCAAGCTTGCGCCAGAGTTCTTCTTGATGACACCGTGCTTTTTCTTATACTGTTTCAAGTTGATCGCTTTCTCATTTACTTGCACTGCTTGATAGTCCGAGCCATCGAAGAAGTACGTATCGCCATTCTCTTCTTTATAGAAAGTTTCATAGCCTTTATCGAGTAATGACTGAACAAGTTTAGGGATTTCCTTGCCTTCTTCTTTCAGCATGTCCACAGACTTCTTCACGCCGATTGCGTCCCATATTTCAAACGGTCCTTGTGTCCAGCCGAAGCCCCATTTCATTGCGTTATCGATTGAAACGATATCGTCTGCAATTTCACCGTGAAGTTGTGCAGCATATAGCATCGTCGGTGTTAACGTATTCCACAAAATCTCGCCTGCACGATCTTTTGCATACAGTAACGTCTTCACTTTATTACCTAGTCCTTTTTGCTGCTTTGCCATTTCTATTGAAGGCGCTTTCATTTTCTGCATAGGAACATATTCAAATGTCTTCATATCCAATTCCATAATGTCTCGGCCTTTTTTCACATAGAAGCCTTGCTTTGCTTTCGCGCCGATCCAGCCATTATCGATCATTTTAGTGACGACATCAGGTAGTTCAAATATTTTCTGCTCTTCACCCGTAGTCTGATCGTAGACGTTTTTCGCCACGTGCATATACGTATCTAGTCCCACGACATCTAATGTACGGAATGTTGCAGACGTCGGACGGCCGATTAATGTACCGGTAATCGAGTCGATTTCTCCGATTGTATAACCGCGTTCCAGCATTTCATGTAATGTCACTTGTAAACCATACGTTCCGATTCGGTTACCAATGAAGTTTGGAGTATCCTTCGCAATCACGACTCCCTTACCTAAACGATCCTCACCGAACACTGTCATGAACTCTACAACTTCAGGTGATGTCGTTTCTGTAGGAATAATCTCCAGCAATTTCAAGTATCTTGGAGGATTGAAGAAATGTGTGCCAAGGAAGTGCTTCTGGAAATCTTCCGAACGTCCTTCAGTCATCGCTTCAATACTGATCCCCGATGTATTGGATGAAATGATGGTGCCTGGCTTTCGCACATTTTCAATCTTTTCATATAAACTCTTTTTAATATCAAGGTTTTCTACGACGACTTCAATGATCCAATCTACGTCTTTCAATTGATCCAAATGGTCCTCAAAGTTTCCTGGTGTAAGTAATGATAAGCTTTTCTTCGTTGTCAGAGGAGCCGGTTTTTGTTTTTGTAATTTCTCCAATGCTGTAGCCGCAAACTTATTGCGGAACATTGGATTGTCATACGTTAATCCTTTTGCCTCGTCATCTGCACCTAATTTCGGTGGTACGATATCTAGTAAAAGTACGGGAATACCAATATTCGCTAAGTGCGCTGCTATACCAGAACCCATAACTCCAGATCCTAAAACTGCCGCTTTTCTAATTTGATAAGTCACGTGCAATCCTCCCCTTATGTTCTTTGAATGAACGCTCATTCATTTATAGAGTAAAAAAATATGCGTTGCCTATAATTGCTAGTATAAATCATTTGAAACTATTTCGCAATATTTATTTCATATTTAATCAGACTTTTTAAAATAAGCAATTTAATACCAAACATTCGTGATTCATTGTACACTACTTACTGAATGGAGGCGATAGAAATGAAGGAAATTAAAACAGCAACTGAGTTTGAAGAAATCATTGCGGGTGACCAGCCAGTACTTGTGAAATTCGAAGCAGACTGGTGCCCAGACTGTAAGCGTATGGATATGTTTATTGATCCAATCGTTGAAAAATACGATACATACACATGGTATGAAGCGGATCGCGACGTTATTCCAGAAATTGCTGAGAAATATGAAGTGATGGGAATCCCAAGTCTGTTAGTCTTCCAAAATGGTGAGAAGCATGCACATCTGCATAGTGCGTTTGCAAAGTCACCTGAACAAGTTGAGGAGTTTTTAGACGAAGTGAAGATCTAAAGATGAAATGTGAAAATGCTGAGAGCCTAAAGGTTCTCAGCATTTGCTTTATTGAGCGGTTTTTGGGATGGGTTGAGCGGTTGAACGGAAAGTATGAGCGATTGAACCGCTACATAGAGCGTATATGAGTAGCTGGATAGAGCACTCAGTAAGCTACTTTGAGCGGATAGCGGGTTTCATTGAGCGCTTAAGCAACAAGTATGAGCGTCACACAACGCGCCCCCCTACCAAACCACAATATGTTCCATAAAGGAGGAGTTCTGCATGTCCAAATACATAGAAGTACAAGGTAAATCGCAATATGATAACGACATTGAACCAAGCTACCGTCCGTCGGCTTGCGGGCCTGTTACAGCGTATGTGTTGCTGCGCCATTTCTTCCCTACCGAACAAACTCCTTCCATTAATGAGCTGTATCGAATATTAGGTAGTACGAAGATTGGTTTGCCTACTTGGCGCTTTATTCGTAGGCTCAACAAAATGCTCGGCTCGCAATGGAATGTGAAAGTTTGTAACTTACAGCAGGCTATCGAGCAAATCGATGAAGACCGCCCTGTGGCTGTGAAGTTTGATAAATGGTTCAAGTTCAAATGGCGTAGTCGTTTTTCATTCGATTATCACTGGGTCGTGATGGTTGGGTATGAGTATATAGAGAATCAACTGCATATACTCGTTCATGACCACGGTGGCAGAAATTGCGCGAGCCGTGTACGCTCCATTCCCTATGAATCGAATAAAAAGATTTTGACGTTTGTTAAGATCGAGCCGTTAAAACGGTGAAACAGGTAATCCTTGTTTAGCAATCATGGAATAGCCTTGCTCTTCCATTACTTTAGCAGTTTCTTCAGTGAACTCCGGAATGAGTAAATCTTCTAGCGGATCATCGAGTTTGATATCACAATGAATCGTTGCGAGATCCCTTGAAATCATCAGCATCTCCTCTTCCGCATTCAGCTTCTTCTGCACACCTGCCGTTAGTTTTTCTCTCGCTGCGAGCACGCCATCGACCGAGCCATACTCTTGTATTAACTTCAATGCCGTCTTCGGACCAATCCCCTTCACTCCAGGGTATCCGTCGCTCGAATCTCCTGTGAATGCTTTCATATCAATGAATTGCTTAGGAGTAATCCCATACTCTTCTATAAAACGTGCTTCCGTGTATTCATCATACTGCGTGAAGCCTTTTTTCGTTAGCGCAATCGACACATCCGGCTTCAATAGCTGAAGTAAATCTTTATCGCCCGACACCACTGTCAATTTTGCTTCGTCTTTCCACGTTTCAATTAGCGAACCAATTAGATCATCCGCTTCCATGTTTTTGATTCCATAACTCTTCCACCCTAGTGTTTCCGATACTTCACGAGCCATATCGAACTGCGGAATTAATTCCGGTGCAGGTGCTGGGCGATGCGCTTTATAGTCTGCGAATAATTCATTACGGAATGTTTTCGATCCCATATCCCAGCACACCGCTAAATGTGTCGGTTGGAAAATCGAGATGGCACTCATCGTATGTCGCGCGAATCCTTGTACGCCATTCGTCGGTACATCCAATGCATTGCGGAAAAACTGCCCACTATGTGCGGTCGCAAAAAATGAACGGAACAACAACGCCATTCCATCCACTACTAAAATATGAGGTTTATTTTCATTCATTATATTCCACTTCCTTTATCTTTAGTTTAGCACAGCTATCGCATGAAGAGACAATAAGGTCAAATAACCAACAGACTGCATATGATAAAACGAACAATAAAAGGAGGCGTAATGAGTTGAATCCACAAGATGAATTTATGAGGTACCCGCAATATTCAGATCAGTATTGGCAAGGTACCGATCCACAAGGCTTCTCCACAGCACAATCGTTTTCTCCTTGGCAACCTTGGTTTCCAGGTATGCAGGGATCTCAAGGGTTCCCAGGTATGCAGTGGTTTCCGAGTTTACCGGGCTTTCCTTCATCACCCGGCTTTCCACAGCAACCTAATTTCCCTGGACAGCAGCCAGGTCGACCTGGGAATCCAAGCGCACCAAATCAAGGCGGTCAGGCGGCTGCTCCAAATTCCCCGCCACCGAATCAAATCCCAAGCTATCCAGAATTTCAGGCGTTCGCGGTAGACCCAGGTGCCATCGCAGGTTGTTTGTATCGCTTTACGTATGTATGGACTTCACGACGTAATGGCTTTTGGTTTTATCCGACATTTGTCGGTCGACAATCCGTCGCAGGGTTTCAGTGGAATCCACGCAGATTCCGCTGGGAGTATATAGGCATTGATTTACAACGTATTGATCAGTTTCGTTGTGTGTGAAATCAGTAGAAATGAAGGAGTGATAGTTTGAGTCAGCAGGATGAAGGCATGTGGTATCCGAAGCTGCCTGACGGTTATCCAGGGCAGCAGTATGATGCACATCATCAACAGAGTCACCCGCAGCACGGTCAACAACACCAAGGATGGCCAGGTGGATATCCAGGATATCCGCCACCCAATCAACAAAATCCGCAATGGCCACCTAGTTATCCGGGGCACCAACAGGGATATCCACCGCAACATCAACCCGGTTATCCAAGTCAGCCAGGTTATCCCGGTTACCCTCAACAACCCACTTATCCAGGGCATTCGGGGTATCCCGGACATCCTGGTCAGCATGGACAACACGGTCATCACCAAGAACACCATCACCACGGGCAGCCAGGCGGTCAACCGCAGCAAAGTGCACCGACTTCTGCTCCTCCAAGCCAAATACCGAGCTATCCCGACGCTCAACTACGCGCAGTTGATCCCGGCGGCATAGCAGGATGCTTGTACCGTTATACGTATGTATGGACTTCGCGAAACAAAGGGTTCTGGTATTACCCAACATTCGTTGGCAGAACCTCTATTGCTGGGTATCGATGGGATCCACGTCATTACCGCTGGGAGTATTATGGATTGGACTTACAGAAAATCGATTCATTCAGATGTACGTGAAGTGAGATAGGATAGATGAAGACATTCTAAGAGAAACCTGATCTTTTGTCAGGTTTCTCTTGTTTTTACTACTTCACTATCTGCACAATGGCACTTTGAAAATATAGTAAAAACAAGCAAGTTTACTATATGGTAAAACGTTATACACATAACCAAAAAGCCTAGTCATAAGACTAGGCTTTTGTTAACGCCTTTTCATACTCCGAATCACTTTTTTCATATCTTGCTCCACACGTGTCGACTCTGTGATTTTCTGTAACGCTTTATTATACGTAAACAAATCCAATGAATTCTCCTCTGCCAAATAATCCATTGTTTTGTCAGGCAGCTTTACAAAACAAATAGACAACGCCCAAGCAACCGCCATTTTGACGTAGTATCCTTCATGTTCCACACGATCTAGCAAACCGAGTACTCTATCGATATAGTCGGGCTCACTATAATAAATAAGCAACATGACAATTCCGAAGCGCAGTTCATACTCTTTCTCAGAATCCATATATGGTTGGAGGAATGACCAAACACGTTCTTTATTGTGCTTGGTCACTTTTAACCCCGAACAAAAACTATCGCAAACGGACCAATTATCTATTTTCTGGACAAATTTCGCTACGTACATCAAAAGCTCTTCCAAGTCCGCTTTCACGTAACCTATGACCAAGCCTTGTAACATCACTTCTTCAAAATACTCATCATTCGCCGTCTGTAGATACAACCGCCAATCATCTTTCGCGATCTCTTTTGCGAGTTTACGGAGCTCTGGCATACGCACTCCAAGTATATGATTGACATTCGGAATGAGTGCTGATGAAAACTTCTGATAGTCGGAATCCATTCGTTCAACTAGTTGTTTTCTAATGATCTTGTGCATATCGTATCACCTTTAAATTTATATTTATTTTTTCGGCTCAATAGTAGGTAGTTTTTTATCAACTAGCTTAGGGGAAAATGGTGTGATTGTGCAAAAACAATTGACATTAACTATGATACAGCTTTTGGTCTTCTTGAGGGAGTACAATTCTTCGCAGGAGTCCACTGGATTTCCTTCCAAATCGACTGGCTCTAGTAAGGTTAAAGTTGCACAGCATGTATCTATATCGAGCTTTTCCAATCTAAAATATGGGGTCTTTATACAATGATAATGGGCGCTGAATGGTTTGTGTAATTCACAATCATGAAGTGTAAAGGGGATCGTATCGTAGAGAGGAAACGAACAGACATATTGAAATCCATGACAAAATTTCCCCATCAGTTCTTGCTCTTCCAGCAATTTTTTCATCTCCACACACATCACACTTGGTTTATTCATTTATACCCTTCCCTTCCTATATACCTATCTACTATATATATGACAACGCTGAAAGATGGGTTAGGTGCGGTCAAGCATAAATTAGTAATTGTTGGAATACACATCAGGTAGTTTTATTCTGTTTCGCAACATACACTGCATAAGGAAGTAGGTTCTTTGCTACATCAAAAACAATTTCGTCATTTCCCGGTCTCCAATTCACTTCGAATATCCAGAGCTTATTATTTTCATCGACACCAATATCAATCCCGAGCTCATCAAATTCCACATCGAATGTACTCTCAAATTCATTAGTGAATCGGTCAGCAAACTTTTCTAAAGTCTGTCTCATATTCCTTCGTTCATCGCCGAATTCTCTTTCTAGAAATGACCTCAATACCCCCATACTACCACCACGCGAAATATTACTAGTCACTCGATCCATTGTGCCGATACGAGGATAAATAAGCGAAATCAACCATTTACCCTCCGCGTCCTTTTGAACATGTAGTCTAAAATCATACGGATTTCCATCTTTTGTTCGACAGGATATATATGGCTGGACTAAATAGGCTTGCTCACTGATTACGTCTTGAAGATCGGAAATAAGTTGTTTTCGATTTGTGGTTGTCTTCTCTGTATCAACTATCTTATGAAACTGCTCGCCATCTTGCTCGATAAACCAAATCCCCCTTCCCTGACTGCCGGATACTGGTTTAATCATCACTTTTTTATATTTCGTCAATGCTTTTAACACAACGTCAGGTTGTTCGACCCGTACGGATGGAATTAAATAATCCTCAAATTCTGGCATTTTACTAATCCTTCTATAAACACTCATTTTATTGCCGACAGAGTGTGAAGTAAAAGGGATCATATCACTTAATTTTGTGTATACGTCGATTTCCTCATCGGTTTTCATCGCACATGCATTGTAAATGACGTCTGGAAACAATAAGTCTTTTTGAATCCACTCGCCCTGTTCATATACATAACCTGAAATTACTTTTTTCTTAAAATTCACGTTACGTGGTGAAAAATAGTAAAAATTTACTCCTTCCATTTTAGCAACAGCTGCCCAAGCGAAAGCTTTCTTTACTTTGCTCGGGTGTTTCTTTGAATGCAACATCCCCACTGTAATCATCTGCGCTCACTCCTCATCAGTTTCTATATAAAACTTAATATTCTTCGCTGCTTGCAAGGCGTTTCGTTTCGCTTTTGATGCTGAATCACCGGAAGCTATGACATAGCCATATCGATTTCCCATCGAAATAGGTGGTGTCATGAATGTGCCTTTTCGCGGCTTCACGTAGACTTCCCGCACTCCTTCATTCTTCATTGCATTATTTTTTCCTGTTACTTTCAATAACGTGCCATAAGCATTCACGGTAATATAGTGCGTATAAATATGATTTTCGTGCCTTCTTTTTAAATTTACTTCTTCACCTATAAATAGCTTCAATGTCTCTTCCATCAAATTAATTCCATACGCCTCTTCTATCATGCGATTCATGGCACCACCCGATATTCTCGGATTCAACTCAATCAACTTCCAGGTATCCCTGACATATCGTAGTTCAAGGTGACAAGCTACATTTTTCGCTCCAAGATCCTTGCAAATGGATTCCACTGTTTTAAAAAGCTTGGCATATAAGCTTTTCTCTAATGATAGTTGAATATCATAACCTGTAATGATGAACTTCAGATCTTTTTGAATATCCTGTTTTATCACCGCAATTAAATGAAGCTTCCCGTTCACCACTACTAATTCTACTAAATACTGCGGGCCATCCAAATACTCTTCGATCACAATTTGCTGGGCAGGATGGACTTTCAACATACTCTTCATAACACGCGTCATTTCCTCTTGATTATCAACTAGATACACATCTCTTGATGCCTTTGAAAGTGGCGACTTGATAATGAGAGGGAATATCTCTTGCTCGCTGATGAATTGTTTCAAATCTGTCGACGGTTCAAAAATGCTGAATTTTGGTGTCGCTTCGTTTTTAGCTAATGCGGTTCTAGTTAACACTTTATCCTCCATTTTCAGATAAGCATCAACGGAAATTTTTGAATAACAAAATTCATTCGCAAGATGGGCAGCCATCGATACAAATGGATCTACGAAACTGAAAATTCCTCTCAACTTCATTCCCGACTTTTGTAATTCATGAATCTGTTGTCGAATTATCTCTTCTGTTATGCCGTCAACGTGAATCATTTGTGTAACTTCCGGAAATTCCTTTCTTTGTTCGAGATACTTCTTATTCTGGGTTAACAACACCGTGGCATAGCCTATCCTTTCTGCAGCCTTTATGGCCTCCCTGCTCGAACCACTCTTCGTGGTTTCCACAAACAAAATAGTATCCATTTCACACTCTCCTTAGCTAAAGCCTGTTGATCATTTGTATAGGTTAATGAAAATACAAACAAAACAGTCACTTAATCTGGCGTTCTTCTATTCATATGAAAGGTTACAGCTAGTCAGATAGGCCTCGAACATGCGTAAGTATAGTTTTTATGCCTGTTAAACTTTGAATAAAAAAAGTAAATTAAGCAAATGATCATTGAATTGTTCAGATTAGTAAGTATAATAGTATAATGTCCTGTATAATAGTTTAAAAATTCTAATCAGTAGAACTACTTTCAACAAAACTAATTCACCATTAAGGGGAGATCAACTATGACAGCGACTACTGAAAAAATCGTCCAGTCTTTACAAGAAGTTTTAGCCAAAGAACAAGTGACCATTAATGAAACCGTGCGCGAACTTCACGGCAAAGATGAGTCCTACCATACAATGAAATTACCTGATATCGTCGTATTCCCTTCTTGTACTGAAGATGTAAGCAAGATTATGCGCGTATCCAAGGAGCTAAATGTAGCTGTCATTCCATTCGGACTGGGCTCGAGCCTAGAAGGTAGTGTCATTCCAGATAATGGTGGAATCACCATAGACTTTTCAAACATGAACGCCATTCTAGACGTACGTGCGGAAGATTTCCTCGTGACTGTACAGCCAGGTGTCACGCGTACTCAATTAAATAAAGAATTGAAGAAACATGGTTTGTTCTTCTCTGTTGATCCAGGGGCAGACGCGACACTTGGGGGCATGGCAGCAACGAATGCTAGTGGCACGACATCCGTCAAATACGGCGTGATGCGTGATCAAGTACGTGACCTTGAAGTAGTAACAGCAGACGGAACAGTCATACATACAGGAAATAAAGCGGCTAAGTCTGCATCTGGCCTTCATTTGAACGGATTATTCGTTGGTTCGGAAGGTACTCTCGGGTGCTTCACCGAGCTGACATTACGCGTCTATGGTATTCCTGAATTTACAACTGCAGCTCGTGCTTCTTTCCCGACTGTCAAGGATGCAGTAGAAGCAGTTGTTTCGATCTTACAAGCAGGCGTTCCAATCGCGCGTGTTGAATTAGTCGATGAATCCTCGATGCGTCAAGTAAATATCTTCAGCGAAACGAATTATCAAGAACAGCCGACACTATTCCTTGAATTTCATGGCAATGAAGCGGGACTTCAACAAGACGTCGAATTTACGAAAGAAATCGTGGCGGATCACCACTGTGAACATATCGAATTCGAAACAGACAATGCGGAACGAAATCGACTGTGGGAAGCACGCCACAATCTGGCATACGCTTATATCCACGGGAATCCTGGTAAAAAATTAATGGTTACAGACGTCTGTCTGCCGATTTCAGAACTAGCTGAAGCTGTCAATCATGCGCGCGAGGTAGTCGAGTCGCTTGAAATGCCTGGAGGAATTGTCGGCCATGTAGGCGATGGCAACTTCCACGTCTTGCTGATGATGGATATGAATGATCCAGCAGAACTAGCGAAAGCCGACGAATTAAATGAAAAGATCGTTCACTACGCACTTGAACGTGGCGGGACTTGCACAGGAGAGCACGGCGTCGGAATTGGCAAACAGAAATACCAGCAGCAAGAACATGGTCCCGCACTTCTCGTTATGCAGAAAATTAAACAGGCTCTTGATCCTGATAACTTGCTCAATCCAAATAAAATTTTTCACGTTGAATCCGAGGTGAACGAACTATGAAAGCACTTGAAGCAATCGGCTCTATCGCAGGAAAGTACTTTGCCTTTTGGGTCATCCTAGTCGCCGTGATCGCGTTCATGTTCCCTACTCCTTTTCTCGGATTGGGTGCATACATCACGATTTTACTCGGCGTTGTTATGTTTGGAATGGGATTGACGTTACGAGCAGTGGACTTCAAAATCATTTTGACAAATCCGCTACCCGTGATCATTGGTGTAGCGGCACAGTTTGTCGTTATGCCGTTGGTTGCATTCGGTCTTGCCTATTTATTGAAGCTGCCACCTGAACTAGCAGCCGGTCTGGTATTGCTTGGATCCGTTCCGGGGGGTACTGCTTCAAACGTTATGGTCTATCTAGCAAAAGGGAATCTCGCATTATCAGTGGCGATGACATCCCTTTCTACTTTATTGGCACCACTTGTCACGCCACTATTATTACTATGGTTAGCTGGCCAATGGTTGCCAGTCGATGCGTTATCGATGTTCAAATCGATTGTACAAGTCATCATTATTCCGATTGCACTAGGTTTACTCATTCAACGATTCTTCCCTAGGGCGGTTGCCAAAAGTGTATCCATCGTCCCGATCATTTCGGTTGTCGCGATCCTTATTATTGTTGCTGCGGTCACTTCTGCAAATGCAGGCAACGTCGTGAGCTCAGGTTTCATCGTATTTATCGCTGTGTTCTTGCATAACGGTATCGGATTACTTCTCGGTTATTTGATTGCACTTGGACTTGGATTGAACGAAAACGACAGACGGGCCATTTCACTCGAAGTCGGCATGCAAAACTCAGGTCTTGGTGTAGCACTCGCTACTGCTCACTTCGGTCCACTTGCCGCACTGCCAAGCGTATGGGGTGCGATCTGGCATAATATCTCTGGTCCAATACTTGCGACGATCTGGTCGAAGAAGCCGACTACGAATGTCGAAGAACAGAAAGTCCTGATTCAAGCAAAAGCAAATTTATAATAAGAAGAAAACGTCAGGCCTCGATATCGTTGTCGAAGTTTGGCGTTTTATATATAAAAAAGTAGATTAAATTATTTTCTTATTATTATTTGCAAATTTAATTGTTTACTATTCTTTTAGTGTGCTATCGTTAGTTTTGGAGATTTACAAAGAATAGTAATTGTAGATATGGAGAGATTAGCGTGAAGAAGAAATGGCTCGTTGTATCTTTGGCCTTTGTTTGGATTATAGGTGGCGTAATTTTATGGAACGACTGGAATGATAGAGAACGTGCATTATCAGCCAATGCGGATAGAAAAGCTCCGAAAGTTACTGCACAGGATCCGTCTAAAAAAGTGACTGAAGTCGAACCAGATCAAAAACTAGAAGAAACGATTATCAATACGGCGACAATCGGTATGGTTGGCGATGTATTATTGCATAATCCAATTTACACGTATCCTAACTTTGATTTTGCATTCGAAGCAGTAAAAGAGAAAATGGCAAGTATTGATTTTCTCTTGGCAAACCAGGAATCTATGCCTGGCGGTGCCGAACTTGGATTATCTACCTATCCAAAGTTCAACAGTCCAAAACACATACTACCCGCTTTACAAAATGTTGGAGTCGACATGGTTACATACGCCAACAATCATACATTTGATAAAGGTGAAATAGGCGTACGCAAGGCGATTGAACATGCGCAAGAATACGGCATGCAGTATGTAGGCGCGTATGAATCATTTAAAGACCGCAAGACTCAACGGATTGTCGAAGTCAACGGTATCAAAATCGGAGTGCTCGCCTATACGTACGGCACAAATGTAGAACTAGACTTGCGTGATAAAGAATACTTAGTCAACTACATCGATCGTGAACGGATGGAAAATGAAATTCAGCAAATGAAACCTATGGTAGACGTTACAATCGTATCTCTGCACTGGGGTCCTGAGTATCAATTGGATACGTCGGATGATCAAGCAGAACTTGCGCAATTCGTTTCGGATGCGGGTGCTGATGTACTGTTCGGGCATCACCCACATGTCTTACAACGCTACGGAGAAGTGGGTAATACCAAAGTGTTCTTCTCACTTGGTAATTTCTATTCTGCCCAACCGTTCGACTATACGAACTTCGGCGGAATAGCAAGACTATCTGTAACGAAAGAACAAACAGGTAATCAAAAGACTGTAACTATCGAAGATCCACGCTTCTTACCGACTGGCGTCATTAAAGATCAAGAGAAACGATTTAAAGTCGTCCCTCTTCATGAAGCCAATTCAACCATTTATTACAATGAAGAATGGGTAGAAAACCATGTCGGTGTACCGAAATGGTAACTAGATAAAGCAAAATAACGCCTTTCTAATCACTTGATTAGAAAGGCGTTATGTTTTTATTGAAAAACATCTTATTATTTACCTAACACTGTCTTAACATCTTCTATCAACAATTCATTTTCGGTCGCTGTTAGACCATCGTATCTTTTCACAATTTCACCATCAGGATTAACTAAATAAAAATAATAGCTATGCGCACGTTGATCTAAAGCTCCACTTTCCAATATAGAAAGGAATGTGTTTCTAGATATTTCTTGAATGGTTTCAAAATCATAGCCTGTCAAAAAACTCATCGTACTAAGATCCGCTCCAAAATCTGCAGCATAATTCCTTAATACATCTGGTGTATCATTTTCAGGATCTATACCGAACGAGACAATACGGGGTTCCAAACCTTCTTCTTTTAATCTTTCTTGAACATCGACCATATTAGCGGTCGTTCTTGGGCATACTGTAATGCAGTTTGTATAGGAGAAGTAGGCAATCCACCAATCGCCCTTTAAATCCTTCAAGCCAAGCGGTTCATTATCCTGTGTAGTGAATTCAAAGTCTGGGATTGTTTCAGACATATTCGTTTCAATCTTCTTATTGCAGCCGCTTAGAATAAGAATTGTCGTAAATAAAATAACCGCAATTTTCACTTTCATTAAGATCCTCCCTTTTTTAGTATGTCGCAATAAATAAAGTGATGTTCTACAACTAACTTCTGTCTATTATTGCTCATTTTTTCATTAATTGATCTCATGTCTTAAATGATTGTATCATTTTTATTCCAACTTATCGTACTTGACCTGTTTAGTCGAATCAACTACATACCGACACTGTACAACAGTCTACTACTTCTTCACTTACTATTTCAAAAAACTCAATAAAAAATGACGATTGAATATGTTGTTGTCTAAATATGATAAATATAGGTAAGAATAAATAGGACGCTTTATGTGAAACTCACAATGTTCAGTAAAAAAGCTTTTACTTATAAGGAGGGGTTAGAGTGGCAGATCAACAACCACCCAAAGACGTAAATGGGAAGTCGCAACACGAGCAAGATATGGGTCGAAGAAATTTTCTGAAAAACACTGGACTTGTAGCGGGTGGACTCGTCGGTGGGTCTCTTTTCGGAGGTTTAATTTCTGGCGGTTTGGATAAGAAAAATGAGAATACACCTCAAAATGATAGCACTAAAGGTATCGAAGTAACACAAGCTCGTCAATTCTTCACGCGTCATCAAGATTTCAAAGTATTAAATGCAGCGACAGAACTAGTCTTCCCCGAGGACGATCTCGGTCCTGGTGCCATTAAGTTAGGAGTACCCTATTATATTGACAAACAACTAGCTGGACGCTGGGGCGTCAATGCATACGATTATCGACACGCTCCATACGCTATTGATTTGAAGGAAGTCGATCAAACGGCAGGACCAGGCGGTGAACAATCGATTTTGGATCGCGGCATGATCTTCTTGCTAGGACTACGTAAAATAGACGAAGAAAGTCAAAAGCGTTTTGATGTCACTTTTGACCAAGCAACCGAAGAGCAACAAATCGAAATCATGACGGACGTCGAGGCAAACAACGTGAAGATGAGAGGTGTAAAAGCTTCTGAGTTTTTCATTTTATTAAAACAAGCGACATTAGAAGGCGCTTATTGTGATCCATTGTACGGAGGCAATATCAATATGGAAGGCTGGAAAATGAAAGAGTTTCCGGGCGCAGTGGCTTCCTACGCTAATTATATTGAATCAGACGAATTTGCCAAACTGGATCCCGTCAGTCTAAGAGATTACCAAGGGCACTAAAATAGAAACGGTGAGGAGGATATGCAATGGTAAAAAAACTTAAAAAAGTAGATGCAGTCATCGTGGGGTCAGGGTGGGTCGGTGGAATTGCAGCGGCTGAACTAACAAAAGCAGGATATAATGTGGTCATATTAGAACGAGGTAAAAATAAAAAGCATGAAGACTTTATCGGTACGAAAGACGAATTACGCTATTCTAAACGCTATGAACTCATGCAAGAATTGAATAAAGACACGATTACTTCACGTAACTCCATAAACAAAGAAGCCATACCGGTTCGGAATAATATGAACGCACGTCTCGGAAACCATACTGGTGGAGCAGGTGTTCACTGGAATGGAATGTCTTTCCGTTGGATGCCGTATGATTTTGAAATTTATAGTAAGACTGTAGAGCGTTATGGTAAAGATAAAATCCCGAAAGAATCGACGATGCAAGATTGGGGCATTACATACGATGAGCTCGAGCCGTATTTTGATCAATATGAAAAAACAGCAGCCATCTCAGGTGAAGAAAACCCACTTGGTGCTCCACGGTCCGATAAGTATCCGAATCCACCAATGAAGGAAACGCCGAATATCCGTCTGTTCACCAAGGCAGCAAAAGCACTCGGTTACCATCCATATCGTATCCCTTCTGCTAACGCTTCACAAACGTACACCAATCCAGACGGTGAAACGATCAACGGTTGCGTATACTGTGCCTTTTGTGAAGAATATGGTTGTGACTTTGGAGCGAAAGCGGATCCGATCGGTACGGTGCTCAAGACGGCACATAAAACGGGAAAGATGGAGATTCGCAATGATGCGTTCGTTAATCGAGTAAGCCACAACGGAAAGAAAGCGAACGGGTTAGTCTATACCGATACAACGACTGGTGAAGAATTCGAACAACCAGCAGATATCGTAGTACTTGCAGGTTTCGTCTTTACGAACACAAAGCTGTTGTTACATTCTAAAATCGGACAGCCTTACGACCCGAAAACAGGACAAGGTATGATCGGCAAGAACTTCACAGGTCACTTCAACAACTTGTCAACGTATATCGGTGCACGTGGATTCTTTGAAGATAAAAAATTCAACAACTTCATGGGTGCTGGCGGAATGGGTTCTTCAATTGGCGACTTCAGTGGAGACAATGAAGATCATACAAACCTCAACTACTTGCATGGCTATGAAGTACACTACAGTCAGCTTGGCTCACGACCTATCGCCAATAACGCAGTGCCATATGATACACCTGGTTGGGGTAAAGAATTTAAAAAGAATTCGATAAAATATTATAACCGCAACCTATTTATCACTGCACAGTCTGGCTTCTTGCCAAACAAGAATTCGTATATGGATTTGGATCCAACATATAAAGACGCACTAGGCAATCCACTTCTTCGTGTCACGGTGGAATATGCAAAACAAGACATCGAACGTGCGAAAGCAGGAGTCGCACGTTGTGAAGAGATTATGAAAGAAATGGGCGCAGACAAAATGAACGTCGATGTAGTAAAAGACGATACTGTATTCGACCATAAATTCTATACGGATCACTTCTTCGGTGGTGCGATCATGGGAGCTTCTCCTGAAAACTCCGCAGTTAACACCTACTCTCAAATGTGGGACATGGAAAACCTATTCGTTGTAGGCGGATCTTCATTCCCTCATACAGGTAACTACAACCCAACCGTTACGATTGGCGCATTCGCATATCGTGCAGCTGAAGGAATGATTAAGTTCTTAAAAGAAGGCGGCAATGTGGCGGTTACACCACTTGAAAAGAACGCTTAATTTTGGATAAATAAATATGCCATCACCTTATCTGAATGGACAAGGCGATGGCATATCTTTATGTCTGAATAAATCTTTGCTCAATTATTTCACTTAATATGCAATGTAACGTCTTCCTTTAAACTAGAAAGAATTGGTGAACGTTCAATTGCAATAGCCGCGATCTCTGCCAGTTGTCCTTTATTCGTAGTCGACTCAGCAGATAACACGATCATCGGCTTCATAATACCGCTATTGCCGCTTTTAATCCCTAAAAATGGCGCTTTATCGCATACTCCAGTAAATACAATTTCCGCTCTGTCTACAGTTACTCCCTGATTATACGCTTCTAAATGGAATGTAACCCCGAAACTAGTAGTGGCCGCAGCGATTAATAATTCAATCGGCATGACTTGTTTTTCTCCTGGCTTTGCAATACCTTCCAGATTAATCTCCTGCAGATCTTTCGTTTCGAGAAACATCATTTCCCCTACTACATACTGGCAAGTCCCCTGCCATTCACTGATTGCGAGTGACGGATCTTGCTCTATCAATTTCTTCATTTCATTCATAATTTTTGTAGTACTCATTTTCAATGCCTCCAGATTATTCTTATGGTGTCTATTATACATGTACAACGTCTATTTGCTAATTAGAGGTGTATTTCCGTTGCCACACACTTTTCTCATGGGAAAATTCATTTCTATTTCCAGCGTTAAGTACAGTGCCTAAACTCATGATGTTTTGATCGTTAACCAATATCCTCTCTACCTATAGTATTACCCCCACCAAGACTGTAGCTTATCTCATGTGTCGTAGACGTCTCCCCCTTTGCACACTATATAGAGTCAAAAAGAAAAAAGAATACAGGGTGTGGAAATATTTTTTCCACACGTATTCATTTTTTTGTAGTTTGTTTAAGTTCTTAGGTTATTGCTAGTAACAAAACTATCCCATAGAGTAGAACAAAACCCTCCATTGAGGCGACTATTTTTACCCACTCGTCGTTCCAATATGAACAGTCACACACCCTATTTTGCTAGTTAATAATTTTATCAATAAAAACAGTAGACAAATTGCATTAAAAATTTGTCTACTGTTTAAATTTTTCTTTATTTTTTTATTACTTTACACTTTATTTTTCAAACATACTCTCAATCAGATCTTCCATATCCTCTGCAGCATGCAGTTCTTTCGACTGAAGGGCATCCAGCTCACCGCTCTCCATCGCTTCCACGCTAAACTTCTCCGTCTTCTCTTCTACACAGTTGACGAATACTGTATAGGCTTCTTTGAGTTCATTGCCTTCCGTTTCAAACGCATTCGGAACTTCCAATGCATTCATATCGGCCAGAATCTGCTTGAACTCTTCTACTTTCTGCAACCATTGTTCTTTCATTGCTGGTATATCCAGCTCTTGTTTTGAAATGAATTCTTCGGAAATGCCTTCATACTCTTCTGACGCTATGATCAAGCGTTCGTGTAATCCAATGATTTTCTGTAAGTACTCTTTTCTGCTGAGTGCCATCGTATCATCTCCTTGTATGAGTATACATATTTAGTATTTCATCATGTAACTCCCAATGCAAGCAAGAGCGTATGAAGAATTTCTCTTACTTCTTGAAGATGAACTGTTTTCACTCACTACCCCTACAACAGACTTCGGATTCAAAATATAGTTCCTGCGCGACGTAGAGTAGAACGGTCTTTTTATCTTTCAGTTAGACTCTACATAAACGGCTATGTATAAACACCAGACCGACCCTATATAGCGAGCGGTTGGTTGACGGCTTATGCAAAACAGCTGCCGGTCTGGTATCTTTCTATTTCTTACTTCGATCATGCTTCCCATTGTTCTTACGTAATCAAACCAGGCTGGCTCTATAAGCGAGCGGTTGGTTGACGGCTTGTGCTGAACAGGTGCCATCCTGGTTTGCGTGATAGTTTTGGCATCACCTCCTTTACAGCATATACTCCATCATTTTTCCACTATCCATTGTCCAGAGCTTGTATCCCTTCCCATAGTGAACACTTGCTCCACGACACCTTCACGTCCATATTGATAACGTATTTCCACTTTGTCATCGGCAATCGGAATAGCCTTACGATAGGCTGCTTCAAGGAATAGCTCTCCAATTCGGCTCGATTGTGCGAATACTGAGGACTCAGGTAGTTTCTCCAATCCCGTAAGCTGATCATATAAATATAGGTCAAAATACTGTTCAGGTGTATAGTCGCTCTTGAGTTGATCTGTCAGATAATCTATATAGATCGATTCGGTTTTTTCTTCGGTTGCCACGCCAATCAGTTTGCCGTAAATCTTGTGTACAGGCGTAACAGTCGCCCCTTGTACAGTATCTTTTGCCGGGAAATGGTTCAATAATAAATATTCCCGGGCGTTCAACAGTTGATCATATCCTCCAGCAATTGTGACGTTTTGTTCCTTATACTGATCCATCAATTCGGATGATAACTGGTTGCCGTTGATATTCAACTTGCCATCTTTTAATACCACACGATCTCCAGGGACTGCAACAACTTCATAATAGACACCTGTATACGTCGGTAAGTGACTATTCGTATTCGTAAATGTCCGTACGATGTCGCCTGGTTTATAAACGGAGGCATCGTACAGATCCGCCTTACGTTCTATAACTGGGTGATACGTATCTGGGCTCCACTGGAGTGAAAAGGATTCATCATCTACGTACAATAGACCGTCCACTTTCTTCACTACAGGTAATGAAGAAAATTCTTCGTAATCAATATTCGATAACTGATCTTTCTTTTGTAAGGCAGAAATTAAAGCCATATCGTCAAGTGGGTCATAAGGCGTACCCGGACCTTGATCAGAAGATAGCTGATTGTCTGAAACTAGATTAAACACTAGCAACAAGGCGACTACCGGCAGTGCAGCCGTGACTAGCAACGCTTGCCAAGAAAACTGTCGCCTTCGCGAAGGTTGAAGGTTATCGTGCACACGCTGTTTGATTCGGCGTTCTTGTTCTGTTGTATCGCCCATCATTTGGTCGAGCTTTCGTTTAAAGTCATTCAAAGTCGTCTACCTCCTCATCTTCAAAAAATCCCTTCAATTGCAACTTCGCTCTGCGTAATCGAGTCTTGACGGTGTTTTCATTGAGCCCTAAAAATTCTGCGATATCTGCGATGGGTTGTTCATCATAATAATATAAAAGTAATGGCTCGCGATATTTCAGCGGCAATTGGAATAAGTGCTTTTCAAGTGATGCTAGTTGTTCCTGTTCGAGCAATTGTTCTTCAGAGCTTTTGGTCGATACAAAAATCGTTTCGAACACTACGTCTTTTTTATGCTTCCATGAGCGCAAATAATCTTTTGCACGATTAGCCGTCATTTTGGTTAAATACGTTTTAATAGAAGCTTCATTACGAAACTGATCACTTTTCTGGAAATACGTAACGAAGACTTCTTGCACGACGTCTTCCGCGGTTGACCAGTTTTTCACGTATAAATAAGCGATTCGTACTAAATAACGCGAATGCTCATTCATGATTTGATCCATTTCATTCATTTGGGCTAATCACTCTCTTCTATGGCCATATCATGTCTCCGTCAACATACGTTGCAAAATCCTTAAATGACCTTTTGTCTGTCATGCCAAAGCGGTTCACTTCATAATTAGACAATCCCATATTGGCATAACCTTCGACTGTTGTATAGCCAATCAGTAATCCTACTTCTTTAGCCGCCGCAATGAACTCTTCATTATATTGTCCATACGGGTAGGCGATAGAAACGGCTGAAGGTACGTGTTGCAAATTTGTATGCAAGTCTTCGATGATTTCTTCTTCCGTATGTTCGAAAACTAATCCTGCTCCGCTTTCTGTACCTAGTTCATGCAGTGCACATGTGTGGGCTTCGAACTGAAATACATCTTTCATTTCGTTTAGGTCTTCCACATTCAAATACTTTAATAGTCCTCCACCATCAAATGCCGGACCGTCTTTTTCTCTATCGATACGGGCAGAAATAATATGTTGTGGCGAAGTAAATCCATATTGTTTCAAGACGGGATAGGCATATTCTTTGGATGACAATAATCCATCATCAAATGTAATAACCAACGCTTTCTCCGGCACAATGAGTCGGCCCTCCAAGTAATCATACAACTGTTGTGAGGTCAATGTCGTAAATTGCTCATCTGCCAAATACGCCATTTGTTTTTTAAAGCTTTCGAGTGAAATCGTGCTCATCTCCGTCTTCATTTGTTTACGCGGTAATACTTGATGATAGAGCAGTACCGGTACCCCTTCATCCATCTTTACAGTCGACTTATGGATATACCCTGCCCGCTCACCCACTTTGATGAGATACCAGTCCTTTTCTTCCTGTATAACGGGGTAGCGATAGCCTTTTCTTAATTGGATCAAGACATCACTTTTAAGGTTTGCTTCTGTATACACAGGTGTTTGTTGGGCAGTTTTCACAGCGCCCAGTCGTTCGCTATGTACAGGAACTTTCAACACGTTCTTTTCTACCTTTGCCTGACCTTTACGAATGAAAGCTGGCATCTTGCCTACTCGAATTTCGTAATATTCCTCATCTTCTCCTATGAGCGCAACCGCTTGATTGGCTTGTAGTTCACCAATTCGGATGAGATTCTCTTGCTTCATATAAATGGGTTGGTCGTTTGTTAGCGTCAATACCTGTTCAAATTCTTTCTCTGTAATGAACGGTTTACTTTGTATAGTTTCTGCAAAAGCTGTAGCTGATTGCTCATGGAACAATGGTACTTCATTTAAATTCCACTTTGCTTCATTTCCCATTATAAATAACAGTAAGCTTGCAAGTACTAGCACACAGCTATATATTTTCTTCATGTGAATCCCCCTATTGTCATTTGCGCACCCTACAGACGGAGGATTCCAGAAAAAGTTTCAAAAGTTTTTTAAAAGTTTTTTGGAGATGATCGTTCTTAGTCAGAACCCGATTAACTTTTCTTGAATTCCTTTACTTTTTTACAATAAAAAGCACTCCTTCGCTCGTAGAAGAACGAAAGAATGCTAACCACTTGATTAATTCACTTTACGACCCGTTTTCCCTACCTTATCCCAGTAATCGTCGCGAATTTGTACTTTCAAGATCTTTCCTGACGCTGTTTTTGGAAGTTCTTCCACAAACGTCACGCCTGTCACCGCTTTAAAATGCGCTAAATTCGACCTCGTGAAGTCCATAATATCTTGCTTAGTCGCTACTGCACCGCTCCGCAATACGATATATGCATGCGGTGTTTCTCCCCACTTCTCATGCGGCACGGCAATGACTGCAGCGTCTAGAACAGCAGGATGATCATAAAGCACACCTTCGATTTCAATAGAAGAAATGTTTTCACCGCCACTGATGACGATGTCTTTCTTGCGGTCGACGATATTGACGTAGCCGTGCTCATCAATCGTCCCCATATCCCCCGTCATCATATAACCATCACGCAACACTTCATCAGTCGCCTCTTTATTCTTCCAGTAGCCTTTCATGACACCATGACTACGGACTGTGATTTCACCTGTCTGCTGACCATTCTTGGCTACTTCTTCTCCATAGTCGTCAACTAAACGGACATCTACACCAATCATCGAATAGCCTGCTTTGGCTTTTAACTGAAGCTGCTCTTCATCTGTTAAATGTTGGACAGTTGAGCGAATCGTAGAGAACAAACTTAATGGTGACGTTTCCGTCATACCGTATACTTGAATAAACTCCCAACCAAGTTCTTTTTCGACCCGTGAAATGAATGACGGCGGCGGTGCGGAGCCCGCAACAATTACTCGAATCTTATGATTGAACGTCGGCTTATGCTCTTCGCAATACTGAAAAATCAAATTCAATACAGCCGGTGCCATATGCAAGATCGTGACTTTATACTTTTGAATCGCTTCGATAATAGTCTGCGGTGACGTTTTGCGTAAGCAAACTTGAGAAGCTCCGTTCGCCGTATAATAAAATGGTGATCCCCATCCGTTCACATGGAACATCGGTAGCACATGCAGCAGCACATCGTCATCGGTCACACGCAAATGATGCATGGCACTCATAGCATGCAAATAGTTGTTCCGGTGCGTTAGCATAACCCCTTTCGGATTACCTGTTGTGCCACTCGTATAAAGTAAACTGCACACATCATCCTCTAGCACATCTGCCCGGTCAAACGATTCCGTAGAGAATGATTCAAGCCACACGTCATAATCTACTGTTTCCTCGTCATCCTGCTTATGATGAACAATAATTTTCTCTACCGTATCGAGCGAGTGCTCAATCGGTTTGATGAGATGATATAAATCCTGATCAACAAATAATAACTTCGACTCGCTATGATTTAAAATGAATACATAATCCTCAGGCTTCAATCGTGTATTTAACGGCACCATGACGCCGCCTACTTGATAGAGTCCATAAAATCCTTCAAGCATTTCAATAGAGTTTCCACATAAATACGCTACATGATTTCCCATTTCAATACCCAAGTCACATAACCCGCGTGACAACTGATTCACTCGACCGTTTAACTGCTCGTATGTAAAAGAACGACCTTCTTCTCCAAAAATCGCTTCCTTCCCCCCATACAACGTAACAGCACGATCTAGAAATTGCGTCAAAACTAATGGAACATTCATCTGCATACCTCCTCATTCTGTTCTATTACAATTGTATAGTAAACGCTTCCACTTTACTATATTTTCTAATATTTTAAAATTATTATAATCAATATTTTAGTAAAAACATTCTTCTACCGGTATTTTCATCTATATAATCTGTAGGTTGTTACAAGTAAATCCAACAAAAAAGGAGGCTGGGACATAACTATCTCACCTCGTTTCCCTGCACTCCGAAAGGCACGCTTTCCGAGGGGCGTGGCTTGAGCCAAGCGAACAACGAAGGGTTCGCTTTGCCGTATTTCTGTGTACTTTGCAGAAATTAAGG